>CAZPFV010000022.1:5327-8592 GCA_964585985.1 uncultured Candidatus Saccharibacteria bacterium | reverse complement strand
GTACTGTTTAACCCTTTTAATTCTCTCGCTTAATGGGTATTGAAAATCCATGCTAGGCCCATTAACACAACCACCTTCACAAGAGAGAATATCTAGGAACTTATACTTTTTGTATTTGCCATCCTTGAAGCCATCTAAGACCTTAATTACATTTTGCATACCATCAGTAACTAAGATGTCTTTCTTTTTTAAAATTCTATCGTAGCGCATTGTTTCAGAGAGACCACCAGAGAGTGGATACACCTTAGTGTAATCGTTGTACAGCTTATCAAATGCACTTATATATCTACTATCAGTAATAATTTCTGGAATATTATTCTTAACAAACAGTTCATTTAATTCATTAAATGTCAGTACAGCATCTACTATGCCCAACTCTTTTGCCTCCATTTTCTTTGTAATACAAGGTCCTACAAATACTACTTTATATCCAGGATAATGTTTTTTACATATGAGAGCCATACTACCCATAGGGGAGTGTACAGGTACTAAATTCTCTACAAGATGAGGATACTTCGTTCTAATCAAGGTAACTAGGGTAGGGCAGGGAGATGCAATCCAGGTCTTTTCATCTTTTCTCTCTTTGAGAATTTGATAGTAGTTTACATTTGTCATTTTAGCCCCATATGTGACTTCAACTACCTTTTCAAAACCCAAAGCCCTAAGTCTGTACACAATATTTGGGTATTCATACATAGATACAAAGGATGGAGCTAACATACATAAATACTTACTATCTTTTTTAAATTCCATATACAGAAAGAAAAATTAATATATATTATGATAGATGGAATCAACTTCAAATTCAAATTTTTCTATGATATATTTAAAGTATGGAAATAGCTAATGTAAGAAAGACAAAAACAGTAGGAATTGGTCTACACTTTGATAGCGTAGTCCTTTTTTCAATATACTCACTCTCGATATTAATACCATTATTAATTGGTAAGCCACAACTTTTAGTAGGAAGTGTCGTAAATTTTTTAATCACATACTCTACTTTAAAATACGGGATTAAAAAAACAATACCTGCTCTTTTACTACCCTCTATTACAGCAACAACCACAGGAGTACTTTTTAATGGTGCTACAATATTTCTACTATATGTAATGCCTTTCATTATGTTTTCAAACTTCATTCTTTCATATTTTGTAAGTAAGCAGAAACCGATATATTACTTACTTGGAATTCTTTTAAAAGGTGGCTTTCTGTACATTGCATACAGTGCAATGAATACAATCATTGGTTTGCCTTCTGTATTCATGTCATCAGTATATATGCAATTTATAACAGCAGCAGTAGGAGTATCTCTTGCTCTTGGGCTTTTCTCATTAGAAAAAAATAAATAAAATTTTAATGTACTAAATATGTATTACGATATGACATACTTTCTCTATGCGCTACCAGTTTTTTTAATATCTCTGGGAGCTCAACTATGGATTACAATATCCTTTAACAGAAATTCAAAAGTCTCTCCTGGAAATAATATTACAGGTAAAGATGCAGCAGAAATAATTAGGGCTAAAGAGAAATTTCCAGTTGATATTGTAATTCAGGGTCCTAAGCTTTCTGATCATTTTGATCCGATGAAAAATATTGTATCAATATCTCAAGAGTCAACTCAATCCAATATTTCAAATATTGCGGTAGTGGCTCATGAATTTGGTCATGTAAGTCAAAAATTTTCTAACTCCTCACTTTTTAAATTCAGGAATGCAATTGTCCCAATTGTTAATATAGGGAGTAATTTAGGGGTAACCCTCATAATTGTAGGATTAATTCTTAATTTTCTTAATCTCTCATATATTGGACTTATTCTTTTCTCTGGTACCGCACTTTTCTCCCTTATTACACTTCCAATTGAAATAGATGCTACTAAAAGGGGGCTAGGGTATATAAAAAAATACAAGCTGATACCAGAGAGTAAAATAAATAATGCTAAATCCGTACTTAATGCTGCAGCTATGACATATGTCGCAGGATTGCTTTCCTCTATAATGAATGTGCTTTATTACGGCTCAAGAATAAAAGAGAGAGAAAAGTAGGCAAAATCCCCATAGTTATCCCACTTTCTATTTGATATAATGCCTGTGTCAATGGCACATTAATAATAGAAAGGTGGTTTTATGATACATATCATTGTTATCATTCTTATACTAGGTTTGTTTTTCTTAGAGTGGAAGTCATCTTTTCTAATTGAATTTCCATTCGCAATTCTAGTTGCAATTATTGCAGGTGGGTGGGCATTACTCTCTACCATCGCAATAACCGAAGGCTTAGCTTTCATATTTTCATTTTTTTGTCTCGCGAGAGGAATATTTTACTTGATACTTCTCTTCCATTCTTTCTACTCACTCTGTAGAACATAGTAGTCTCTATGCCATTGACATAGCCTGAAGTATAGGTTTAAAGTGTGGTATTTTATACCCTCATAACCTTATAAACCTTCAGGCTTTTTTCCTTCTAAAGGGGGTATTAAATCATTAATTAGAATCTAATAATCGATATCTAAAAGCTTTTTTATTAAAATCTGCTCTATACACTCCAATATGTAAACTCTCTTCTAGGAAATGAGGTGTCATTTGTGAATCAACTATACTATCAACAGCAGAGGGAGTTTGATCCGTCCTTATCAATATCCATAATTTATCTGTAACTAAGCCCGTTATTATTGCTTTAGATGAAATCATTGATTTAATATCTTGAGCTGAAAAGAAATTATAATATACCTCTCCATTCTCTTTTGTATGTTTAGGATGTGTATGAATATTAAAAAGGTACTGTACTTCTAGTGTTTTGGGTACATTCTTGTGATACACATCTCTCCTTTTACTCAATTTGTTATCAACAAATAGCTCCTTTCTCGCATAATCCTTTTTAGTAGGATGATGAGAGTATTTTACCTGAATACTTCCACCGCTCTTAACCATTTTATCTGTACCTGTCTTAATCTCTGTTAATATAACCTCACCATCTGCCCAAAAAATTGAGAATGCTCTCTCTAACCCGTCATCTCTAGTATTGCGATATATCCTTACTAACTCTTCCCAAAAATCAAAAGGAAGGGATATGGCTTGAGGTAGATTAAAAGTATATGGATACAGATTCTGCTTCCTTAATTGAACAATCTTTAATCTTAATTGCTCAAATGAGGTTGTAGATATTTTAGAGCCACCAAACAAAGAATCAAAAAATCCCATATATCAATATATCATATTAGCTACCATCCACCACCACCAGAGCCACCACCACCGCCGCCAGAGCT
>CAZPFV010000022.1:0-5227 GCA_964585985.1 uncultured Candidatus Saccharibacteria bacterium | reverse complement strand
CTCCATCCACTAGATCTATAGCCTCCCGAGCTATCGTAGGAAGAAGTAGGTGGAGAGGAGTATGTAGAGAAACTCCTATTAAACGAAGATATTGAATTAGCAAATAGCATTGTATCAAAGGTTGAAGATTGACCTTCATACCACTGTGGAGAGGTTGTATATATATCTTCAAATAGTTGTGCCCATTTCTTCTCTAAACCAAAGATCATTGCATACGGTAGCAATTTCTCAAATCTCTCTTTATATCTCTCTGGATCATTATGGAACTTAATCTTATCTTCCTCTGCAGTTTCTATATACATCTTTAGACCCATTAATTCTGCATATTTTTCCTCTCCTAGCTCCGACTTTATATTAAAGTTTTGGCTAAATATGAAAAGCAAAATAGAGGATATTATTATCCCAATTAATGTCCCAATCATTGAAATACCTATAAAGCTTTGAATTGCAAAGAAACAAATTAAAATTGCAATAATGCTAATAGCTCTTAAGAAATTCCTACTTCTGACCCTCTTAGTAGAGTAGTAGCCAAGCTTTTCAATCGAGTTTCGTGCCGTATGATAGGCGGTTATGGAAGTTGTATAGAAGTCTGTGAGCTTATCTAAAGAAACAGTATCTCCATGCGCAAAAATTGAAGTGAGTATAGATATTGCATGAGGAGATTCAAGTGGAAATTCTGCTAACTTAATAATTTCATACTTTTTCTTCTTATACTCTTTAATCTTACAGTAGCCCTTCGTACACATCTCTATTAGTAGGGCAGATATATACTTAGATCTTAAGGAATTACTATCCTTATATAAAATACCAGAGCTAAGGACATCAAAACCAGCAGGTGCATTATACTGAGGGATTACTGTCTTTGGCTCTCCTTTTCTATACTTTTTTAAGAAAACAAATAGTATGATAGCGACAGGGATAGGGAGTAGAATACCTATGTTTGCTAATATTATTAAACGCGCTTGTTCTTTAGTTGTATTCTCGAAAGTACCAACAGGCTGCTTAAGAGCAATAGTGTATCCATTAAGTGGTGGAAGAGTATCATTTGGCCTTACTGTAAGAACATTATTATTAATTTCAAAGGTACACTCCTTCTGTTCAGAACCATCTGGCCCAGTGTAACATACTGCCTCAGATATTTCGGTTGGCATTGTTACAGTTGCGGATGCATTATCAATAGGGAGCTTCCAACCGGGACCAATAATATTTAAATACAATTCATCATGAGTCTTAAAGTAGGAAATACCCGTATATTTCAATGTGTAATCAATTATATATACATGAGGTTGGGTAATGAGGATATTTGCACTTCCAATTCGCAATGTAGCCCAACCGTTCTCATCATATCTAGAGTATAAATTTGTTGTAATTTGAGATGGTGAATCAACAGGGTAGTACTCAACACTATTTATTTCTAACTCTGTTGGCCTTCTAAAGGCTCCAACATCATATACATACGGAATACTCCACTCTAGACCGTGCCTCTCCTCAAAGCTTGATGGCTGAAAGGTAATGGTCTCAACAATATCTATCTCTGCAGTAGAATGTACATTAATATCACTTCTAAACTCCAATATAGCATCTCCACTTTGTGCAAAAGTAGGAGATCCTAAAAGAAATATGCTAAGAAAGAGGAGGAGGACATTTAATCTCTTCATCTATTTTAAGAATTAGAACTTAACTTCAACGTTCTTTTTCTCCTCATCGGTTGCTTCAAAGAATGGAAACTCTTTGAAATTTAGGAATTTAACAATTACACTATTTGGAAAAACCCCAAGCTTAGTATTAAAATCTCTAACTGTTCCATTGTAAAATCTTCTTGATTTCTGAATCTCTTCTTCCATATCTTTAAGATTTGCTTGTAGATTTAAGAAGTTCTGATTCGCTTGTAATTGAGGATAATTTTCAGCTAATGCAAATATCTTGGTAATACCAGCCTGCATCTGCTGATCTAGTTCTATCTGTTCTCCTACAGACTCTGATTTCATTGCTTTTGACCTCAATTGAGTAACACTTTCAAAGAGCTCCTTCTCATGCTTTGCATAACCTTTTACAGTTTCTACAAGATTTGGAATCATATCGTATCTCTGCTTTAAGAAAGTCTCAATATCAGCAATTGCTTCATTGACACTCTGCTTCATCTTAACCAATTGATTGTTCAAATTGATTACATAGTAAGCAATTATACCTAGCATTACTAACAAAACAATGGCTACTGTTTGCATAGTTTCTTATGGTAAAAAATTATTACTTAAGTATAGTATCAATGGATATAAATATCAAATACCTTTTTTAATTGAGCTCTCTTTTCTTATAAATATTCCACCATATCCATAACATATTACTTGTATCATTTCTTCTGTACAAATCATCTCTCAAACGCCCTGTACTCATATATCTCTCTGTATACTCCATATTTTGAAGTATCTTACTCACTAAGGTGACATTTAAAACCTCTCTTTGTGCAAGAGGCATTTGAGCAAGCTTTTCAGTAACCTTGTCATTAAACTCATCAATCTCTTCGTCTGTCATTACAGAAGTAATATTAGCTTTCGCTACCTCCTCTAAGATATAACCTGTTTCTAAAAGTAGATCTGGGTCTACATTTTCATCTAATTTAGATATATCAAAACCTTGATTTGCAGTAAAAAGATTAATTCTGTCAAAAGAATCAAAGTAACTCTCATTGGAGAGGGAAGAGAGACGGCTGTGAATATTTGATTTTTCTTTCTCATCCATACCCCATTATACTATGTATATGCTTGTACTACAAGGCTTTCTGAAGAGAATTGCTCAATTAAAGACCCTTCTGTCTGATATGGGAAATTACTGTAATACAATTCTTTTTACCACCTCTATTACACAAAAATGCATATATTTATGTATAATGGGGCATAACATTGTCTAAACCATTATGAAATTACTCTCAAAGTTCAAAAATAGGTACAACAACATTACCTACAAAGTATATGAAACTAAAAATGGTATTAAAGTATTACATTTAGATAATCCTGCAACCATAGATTTTGATTTTGCAATAGTATTTAAAGCAGGTAGCTCCTTTGAGTTAAAAGAGAAAGTACCTAAAGGAACTGCTCATTTCTTAGAGCATATGCTACTTAATCCAAATGAGGAATTTAGAAGTAAAGAAGAGATAGATATGTTTGAGCAAGGTAGTAAATCACGACCAACTATTGATATTAATGCAACTACTACTAGAAAGAATATATATTTTACATCTCATACAAACAGGAAAGGAACTAAAAGGGCTCTTAAAAGAGTAGAGAGCATCATATCGTTTTCAAAAAAGATATTTGCACCTCAATTAGAGAAAGAAAGAGGCATAATACTTGCAGAGAAATCTAGAAAACCAAGAAAGGAGAAAGATTCATCTTTACTTAGCTTAGAATTTCTTTTCAAGGATAATCAGGAAGAGTTTTCCTATGATATTTTGGGGGAGGCAAGTGATATCAAAAAAATTACAATAGATGATTTGGAGAGGTACTATAACAGTAGATTTGTATCTGGGAACTGTGTTTTTGCAATCCAAAGTAACGGTACTTTAGACAAGGAAATGGTAGAAGAAATAGAGAGAATAGCTAAGAAAATTCCCTCAGGCAAAGCTGATATACCAAGGGTGGTTAAGTTAAGTAATCAATGGAGAGTAGGGGCTTTTAATGATGATAGAGCTAATGGTATATATATCTCTTTTTCCTACTTTGAAGAGCAACCGAAGAAGACAGATTACAAAGAGTACGCTATTAAATATATTACATTCAGGTTACTTCACTGGTTAGCTTTTGATATTTTAAGAGAGAAAAAGAGTTTAATATATGATTTTTCAACTGCCTTTATCGTTGGTCTTTCATATCATTATGATATAAGGGGGTTTAACTTTACTACAGAGAAAGAGAAGTTTGAGAATACTCTCTCTGAGCTATATACCATCCTATATACAGACTCATATGCATTCCTTGATTCAAAGAAGGGTAAACTATGGTTTAATGATGCAATAAGTCTCTATCTCTTTCCAAGAAGTATTAGATTTAATAGTGACTTAGCAGAGGATACATCTACTGCTCTACTTGAAGATATTGAGATATTTAATGCTAACCTCTCTGTTAGAGAAGCCAAAACAATTACCATAGAAGATATTAAGAAGTATCTAACAGTATTAATTAATACACCTCCCCATATATGGGCTGAGGGTGATATGCAGGAGGAGGAGTTAATAAAGATAGTGAATAACTCTCTTTTTGGTAAAAAATTTGGTTCTTAATTTACAAATGCCTCTATTACAGATTTAAGGTAGGGGATATCATCGTAACTATGATTTGTATCTACTTCACTACTTCTTTGATATTTTAACATAGATATATCTAACCCATATCCCCCTAACAGCATATTTAACTCCTCATATCCAATTACTGGATCATACGGTTTTTGAATAAAGAGGGAGGGTTTAGTTAGATTACTTAATAATGGATTTACATCATCACCTCTGTTTAATGCCCAATTGTACGGGAATCCTATGAAGATATATCTATTTATTTTTACATATCCTAATTCCTGTGCTTTCATTCCTAGTATACAGCCTGCACTTTTTCCAACAATGTTTATTTCTTCCTCAATGTCTAATTCTTTTATTTTTTCTAATTCAGTATTCCAATCTATGTTTCCTTCACTGTCCCAATGGTCGTAATATATCATTTGGTTGTTTCCTTCAAATGCTTCTTTAAGTGATTTACACCACTGTTTATTTTCTTTATTATTTCCAGGGAGAAAGAGATACATACTTAATACTATCCTAATACTTTAGATATATTTCCATTATACTGATATTCTTTGGTATAATCTATTTAGTTATGGTGGATGTAGCTCAATTGGTTAGAGCATCGGTTTGTGGAACCGAGGGTTGTGGGTTCAATTCCCATCATCCACCCCATTTTCCAGCTTTGTTCTATATGTATAGGGAATATTCTCTTTTATCACACTATTTTTATCGAGATACTGCTTAAAAGTGTATATCTAATACAATAGAAAGTAAGTTTCGTCTTACCAATAATTAGGAAGACTCATCAGATCTGCTTTGCAGATGACTTACAGGTTAGAAGAAGATTGATATGCATTTAGCACAAACGGTTCTTCTTCCAACCTTTTTCATTCCTCCTGTCCACCATTAAGTGACAGTTTTTTTGGTGCCTCTATATAGAGGGAGGAACAAAAA
>CAZPFV010000021.1:7380-10461 GCA_964585985.1 uncultured Candidatus Saccharibacteria bacterium | reverse complement strand
CCTATATTCTTCATATCCTTTTTAGACATACCCATACCGGTATCTATGATATCTACTTTTACAAAGCCTTTCTCACTACTTAGAATTATTTCAACACCACCTTTTACAGTATATTTAACTGCATTACTTACAAAGTTATCAATTATTTCATGGACTCTAATGGGGTCAGCATACACCTTAGGAGAAACTTGGGGCTCCTTAAATTTTATATACAGACCTTTCTCTTTAGCCTCTTTCTCATGACCGAAGATAGCATCTTTGATATATTCGACGATATCTACCTCTTCTTTATTAAGAACCATATGTCCATCTTCTAATTTTGTAGCACTTAACAGTGTATTGATTAAAGTAATCTCCTTCTCAATATTTTTACCAATTATTTCCATATATTCATCTTTCTTTACAGAAATCGCCTTTTTATCTAACCTTTTATTCTTAGAAAGTTGCCTTATTAATTCATGGTAGTTCTTTATTATAGTCATAGGAGTTCTTAATTCGTGTCCCATAATGTCAACCATATCATGCTCCCTACTTCGAGCCTCATTTAATTGCTCTACTTTTACTTTAAGATCTTTTGTCTGTTCAGCGACCTTGACTTTAAGTACATCATTAAAGCCTTGGACCTCTTTGTAAAGAATTGCCCTACCCATAGCTACACTAGCATTTGCAATGATATCCTCCAAAAAATTCATCTCTTCCAACGAAAGAGCAGAAGAGTCTCTCTTGTTCCCAATTATTAATATTCCATTCAATTGTACTTTCCTATTTAACGGTAAAATTACTGATATCTTCTCGCTCTCCATACATTTAATTATTCTCTCTAATCTCTTTTTGGGATCCTTAAGCCCTTTTTCTTGCAGTTTAATCACCTCATCCAATACCATAATTGGATCTTCACCAATATCTTCCCAGTAGTTAATCACCTGTAACAAGTCTCTTACACTCTTCAAATCAAATCCTATTAATTTTTTAAAGAGAACCTTACTATTATTTTTATCAAAGATAATTACCCCTGCCCTATCCAGATTAAGATATTTTTTTACTGTATTTGTAACATGTACAGCAATCTTATCCATATCTAACTCTATACTTGTAGATTTTAAGAATTTGCTAATTACTTCTGCAGGATGCTGTCGAACATATACAAACTTGTTTTCAATGAACTCTCTAATATAGTCACTAATTTTAAGAAAAAGAATTGCACAGATTGGAGCAAGCAACAGGGACAGCAGAATAGATTGAGTTGAGAAAATACCCCCTAAAAAGATTCCTGATATACTACTAAATACATAGTACCCTATTAAGGTAACAATACTAAGTAATGCATAATACAAAATCCTCCCTAGTAGGAACCTAATACTTAAGAATCTGTGTCTTACAATTGATACTGAGATAAAGCCAATAAAGATGACTAGAAATGCAGGACCGTAGTTAGACAAGAAAAATACTTTAAAAAATATCGGAAGTATTAAATTTGTAATTAATGCCCCTAATGCGGTAAATAGTACCCCCAGAAGTAAATACTGTAACTGGCTCTTTTCAATACCTTTAGACTCTTTATACTTTTTAATTAAGATGTATATGAAGAAGAGGAAAAAAAGTACAAAATGTATAACATATACTGATATACACGATCCAAAGTCTATACTTGAGAAACCTTTTTCAATAATTACATCTGAAACGACACATTCGGTAAAATCAAGCAGTACAACAATTAATGTCAAAATGTGGGCAATAGTTCTCCATTTCGGAGATATCATATGATCAGACTCAGGATAAACAGATATAAACAAAAGTAATGCCCAAGCCAAAAGGGTAGTAGATATGAATATGGAACGATTAGAATATAGGACAAACCAGTAATCAGTACTTACATTTGAGAAATGATTAGAGAAAATCCATAGTATTGCAAAAATGATAAAGAGTAGAAAAAAGAGGTTCGTCTTCGACTTCTTATCAGAATTAAAGGCAGAAAATCCAAAAAACAGTAAAACTACACTTATAATTATCAAAAATATGATCTCCATAAATCGTATTAGGTTATAGAATTTGTATACTTATACTCCAGTATACCACTCAAAACCTTTTACATCATTTTTTCCACTTAAAAATTCTGCGATTTCTTGACTGGCAGGTTTCTTTGAAGCGTTTACTATTGCTTGCTCTATATCAATTAATACAGGTGTTGATTGAGAACCTAGATACTTTACTGATGGCCCTATTTTAGGTAAGTCAAAATTAAACATAAAGCCATTAAGTAATCTAACTACAGAATTATCTGTTGTTGCTAACCACTGCTTAATTTCATTTGCCCTACTGTATTGAGCAGCTATCCTAAGTAGTGATAATGAGACATGAGTTGGAGTATCTATTCCTTTTTTTACTGCAAACTGTGATAACTCAGTATCAATATCTATTATCTTTTCTCCCCATTGTGAATCTATCACTATACTTTCCTCTGCTAGTGTAGGCAAAGAGGACACTCCATCGTTCATAATTAATCTAACAGACCCAACATAGCCTGATTTTGTTTCTGCTACAAAGCCCCTTGAATTCCAATGATATTTGTCCAAATATAGCTTTTCTCCAGTATTAAATTCTAATAATAGGCCTTCATTCATTAACTTTTCAAACAGCTCCCCATCTAACGCATCATATAGAAGCCCAATACCGTTTTGGGCAACAACATCTTTTGCTAATAATCCATCAATATATACATACGGTGCACCTTGCAAATATCCTTCTCGAGTATATCTTTCAGTTACAACCTCTAGCCTACCAATTGTTTGCTCTGGAGTAGATTCTAATCCTACAACTACTTCATTCTCACCAATTTCTTTTTCTGGAATTAAAAATTTTGATTCATTCATGATTCATTATGTTATAACATTTTTTGTATAGACTCTTCTACCCTCTGACTTCTTTGTTTAATTACTGAGAGAGTCCTTAAAAGTAAAGGAAATTTGCTCAACACATTTGGATTACTCCTCCTTACTTCACAAGGGATATCTACCATAATTATATCTTTGATCTCCTCATCTGCAACTATTTGCCTCATAGATTCAACCATTAATGCACTTA
>CAZPFV010000021.1:3472-7280 GCA_964585985.1 uncultured Candidatus Saccharibacteria bacterium | reverse complement strand
ACCATATCTAAAGACTTTATATCTACGGCATCGACTACAATGTCAGATTTGCTAACTAACTGCTCAACATTATCATGGGTTAAGCCACAATCTACGCATTCAACATTAACAAAAGGATTAATCTCTTTTAAATTTTTGCCCGTCATCACCGCCTTGTTCTCTCCTACCTGATTTACTTTGTAGTGCTGTCTTGAGAGATTATCTACTGCTACAACATCAGGATCTAGTACTGTGAGGTTTTCTGCTCCAGATCTTACTGCCATCATGGCAATAGGATTACCTACACTACCAACCCCTGCTATTAAGATATTAGCGTGTCTAAGCTTCTCTTGAACTTCGCTGTCAATGAATCGTACAGATGATGCAGTAAGCTGAGAATAGAATTCCTCTGGAGTTAAAGATATTGCATTACTATCATTATTTCTTTCTATATTTCTAACTTCGTTTTCCACTGTCTGCTTTGGTATTATTATGTATTATAATGATATATTTTATCATTATTAAGTATAGAATACAACCCTATAGTATCCCTTCCTACTTACCAAACTCCCAAATTAATAATCTTCTTACTTCTAGTGGCTCCCCTAGTTTAGATGTTGCCTCATCTAGTAAACTCTGGATTGTTTTAGATTCATCTTTAAACCATTTTTGTGAAAGAAGACACTTCTCTTCGAAATATTTATTCATTTTACCCTCAACTATCTTCTCTGCTATCTCCTTAGGCTTACCCTCAGCTTCAACCTCTTTTACAAAAAGAGCTCTTAGCTCATCTATTTTTTCTTGTGATATTCTCTCTTTAGATACAAACTCTGGTTTAGTTGCCGCAACCTGTAGCACCAATTCATGAACAAAAGCTTTAAAATCATCATTTCTCGCTACAAAATCTGTCTTACAGGAAACCTCTACTAAAGCAACTAGCTTCTGCTCCTTTCCATGCACGTATGTATCAATTATCCCTTCAAGCTTAACGTCACATCCACTCTCTACTGGTTGGTTCCAACCTCTTTCATTTATTAAAGCTACGGCTTTCTCGAAATCTTTTCCACTCTCTTCAAAAGCAAGTTTACAATGACCTATCTTTGCTCCCGTAAGATTATGCAATCTATTCACAACATCACTCCTAGCATTTATATACTCAATGGCTTTTGCCATATCACCTCCTGTTTTTATTAATGCCTCTTTACACAACCCCATACCTGCAGAAGTCTTTGCTCTAAGTAATTTAATATCCTCTATTGATATACCCATGGTAGTATTTAAAACAACTTATTTAATCGCTTTTAGAATATCTTCAACAGCCTTCTCACCAATACCCTTAATCTCTAAAAGTTCACTCTTATCTTTACCTACTAAATCATCAACCGTTTTAAAACCGGCCTCTTCTAGCACCTTCTCTATACGTGCTACTAATCCTAACTCTGTTATCTGCCTTGAATTAGTTTCTGCTTTTACTGCTTCAGCAGCAGCGAACTCTTCATCTAAATTTTTCTCTTTCTTAAGAACTCTAACAACTCCTGTTGTAGCAATACTCTCTTTACCCTCTCGCATAGCTTTCATTCTCATTCTTTCATCCTCTTCCATTTTCTCCTCTCTTAATCTTTCTTCTTCATACTTAATTCTCATACTCTCTAGATTTGCAGCGTGATTCTTCCTTAAGGCAACTAATGATTCCGATTTTTTACCCTGTTTAATTATATCTCCAAAAAGATTGATGTACAGATTAATACTCTTTATAGAGTCATCATTGGCAGGGATTGGGAAGTCTACAAGATCTGGATCACAGTTTGTATCGATTAGTGCAATAACGGGGACATTCGCAATTCTTGCTTCATTAATAGTATTTTTCTCAACCATACTATCAATGACAATTAAAAAGCCTGGAAGTTCATCCATAAACTTAATCCCTTCATATATTTTGTTCAATCTTTCAATCTCACTCTGCATTAAAAGAATCTCTTTTTTAACAAGTCCCGCACCACCTGAAGCTAATTTCTCTTCCATTTTTACTAACTTAGCAACACTCTCTTTGATAATATCAAAGTTGGTAAACAACCCTCCTGGCCATCTCTTTGTAATGTAGAAGGCTCCAACCTCCTTTGCCATCTTTTCTACAATACCTGCTGCCTGCCCTTTAGTTCCTACTATCAAGACACTCTCTCTGTCTACGGCTTTACCTAACTCATCAAGAGCCTCCTGTAGCAATTTCTTACTCTTTACAATATCAATGATATGAATTCCATTTCGGACTTCATAGATATATTTCTTCATCTTAGGGCTCCATGCACTACTTTTGTGCCCAAAGTGAACACCTGCCTGAAGAAATGTTAAAAGCTCTGGAATTTCTGTTTTGTAGCTTTTCTTTTCAGTCTTAGCTACAGGAGTTTCCACCCTCTTTGAGACCTTTTCTTTTGTTTTTTCCATACTATTTTCCTTTTGCCACCTATCTCTATGGGTAGATATATATCTATCCAGGAAATATTTAGAGATATGCGAGATATATTAAATACGGCTTTGATTATATATGCTATACCACCATTAATCAAGAGGAATACTCTTCCAGCTATCCTTTCCTACAACAATATGATCCAGGAGTTGAATACCTACTAACTGTAATGCATCATTAATACTTTTAGTTAAAGTAATATCCTCTTGGCTAGGCATACTACTACCAGAGGGATGATTATGTGCAAGAATTATAAAGGCAGAATTATGAGTAATCGCAGTATATATTACTTCTCGAGGAGAAAGGTTGGCACAATTTAAAGAGCCCATTGCAATACTTTCCCTATTAATATATTCAAACCTAGAATTTAGACACAAAATATCCACCCTCTCCCTTTTTAAATCTCCCATATCTTTAAAGAGAGAGTATGCACTCTCAGAGTCTGTAATCCTAACAACATTGCTCTCGTGTATTCCATATATTCTTCTACCTAACTCTACACCACACAAAATCCTCATAGCTACAACCTCTCCAACTCCTTCTACCTCAGTAAGGGATTTCAATTCAAGTGGCTTCTCCTGCTTAATAGAGGCTCTAATTCTACTCATTAAAGAGGTCGATATCTTTTTAAAATCTTTCCCCTTAATACCACTTCCCACGAGAATCTGTACTAGCTCCAAATCTGAAAGAACAGAGATGCCTCTGCTTAAAAATTTTTCTCTCGGAAACATACCCCATTATATCTGCTAGATATTAACAGTTTCTGAATTACTCTTTCTTAATATATTTACACTTTGGATAGCCACTACACCCTTTGAAACTCTTACCCCACCTACTCTTTCTCTCTACTAAATACTCACCACACTCTGGACATTTCTCATTAAGGAGAAGTGGTGTACTACCTTTGCATTCTGGATATTTCTCGCAGGCCCAAAACTTTCCATATTTACTGTTTTTTAACAACATCCCTGCTCCACATTTTGGACATTCTTTAACTTTAAGATACTTCTTATAATCTAATTTCTCGCTACCTCCATCAAGATCTTTCATACCCTTACACTCAGGAAATTTAGAGCAGCTCAAAAATTTTCCATACCTACCTAATCTAATAACCATACTAGCTCCACATACAAGACACTTCTCTTTTGATTTACCTAAAATAACGACATCCTCCTTGTTCACTTCCTCATTCGCTTTCTCTATACCTTTCACTAAAGGTTTGTATTGACTATCAATGAAGGGAACGTATTCTTTTTTCCCTAATGCAATTTCATCTAGCTCATCCTCTACCTTAGCAGTATATTTGTAATCTACTACATTAGCGAAATTATTTTTAAGGAAGTGCGTTACTACCCTTCCAATATC
>CAZPFV010000021.1:0-3372 GCA_964585985.1 uncultured Candidatus Saccharibacteria bacterium | reverse complement strand
CCGTACTTTGAAGTAATAACGGAGCGTATCTCCCCTATTGCCTTTTCACCAAAGTATACGGAATCTGTTCTCATATATGTGATATGCCCTGCTTGATAGAGTCGTTGGGCTAGAGCCATAGTCCTTTTTGCAGTAAAACCCAACACATTATTCGCAGATTGTTGCAATGTAGAGGTAGTATATGGAGGATATGGATTCTTACTCATCTCTTTCTTCACAATATCAACCACTATATACTTTGAATCAGATAAAGCACTCTGCAACTCCTCTACCTCTTCTTTACTCTTAGGAATATATTTTTTACCATCCTTACGAAGTAATTTAATGAGTAATTTCTCTTTCTCCTTACTTACCTCAACAAGAAAATCCCAAAACTCTTCTGGTTTAAACTCCTCCCTCTCCTCTTCTTTTTCTACAATTAACCTTAAGGCAACAGACTGTACTCTACCAGCAGAAAGTCCATACCAAATCTTTTTCCAAAGAAGCTCCGAAAGCTTGTATCCGTACAACCTATCTAACACCCTTCTCGCTTGTTGTGCCTCAAAAAGATTTTGATTAACATCTGTAGGAGACTTGATAGCCTCTAATACAGCATCATTCGTTATCTCATGAAATGTTACTCTTTTAGCATTCTTCAGTTTCAAAAACTTCTCAACATGCCATGCAATCGCCTCCCCCTCCCTATCGGGGTCCATAGCGAGATATACATTCCCCTCTTTTGGGACAGCTTTCTTTAAGTCCTTAAGAATTTTTCCCTTACCGTATATCGTTTCGTATAGTGGTTTATATCCATCTTCCACATCAACACCTAAATCACTTTTAGGCAGGTCAATAACGTGGCCAACAGTAGCCATTACTTTAAAATCTCCCCCTAAATACCTATTTATCGTCTTTGCTTTGGCAGGAGACTCCACTATTAACAAATTTTTGTAATCTTTACTTTCCTTCATATTTCAAAGTTAAAATACACAATGTAAAAATATATGTCAAACAGCATAGCATACATATTATACCTAAAAAATGAAAATTACCTTAATCTACTTCGTAAAACCGTTACTAACCATCCATGTAATCATTTCTCTGATTGTAGAGACTGCATTTGCACTAGAACCACCATCTTCAAGAAGTAATGAGAATGAGTATTTCGGATTATCATAAGGGAAAAAGCCCGTTACCCAAGCGTGTGTATTCTCATATTGACCCTTATCATTTAGCTTACCAAACTCTGCAGTACCTGTTTTAGCAGCAACAGATGTTCCAGTAGATGCAAGACTCTTTGCAATACCTTTTGGTCCATTTACTACCTTCCACATCCCTTTTCTAACTAACTCCAGCGATTCATCTGAAACAATATCTTTCTGAATTACTTCATGCTCAATTGGAAATTCCAAACCATCCTCATTAACGAAATACTTTCCGACATGAGGAGTATAAAGTGTTCCACCATTAGCAATTGCTGCTATCCAATTTGACATCTGTATTGGAGTAGCAAGTGTAATACCCTGCCCTATTACAGAGTTACAAGAATCTCCCTCTGGATACCAAGTTTCATCCAACCAAGGACTCGTACTCTGTGCAAGCACCTTCTTATTCTCAGGTGAAGGTATTCTACCCAGCATCTCTCCAGGAATATCTATACCCGTGTACTGTCCAATACCGAAAGATTCTAAGTATGGAATCAATTCATTAATATCCCAATCCCTTATCAATTCACAGAAAAAAATATTTGAAGAAACCATTAACGCATCTTCTACATTCAAAGATCCGTATGCATGATTCCTAAATTCTTGGAATGGAGCACCATTTGAGAATGTATATCCTGTTTTACTTAAATATCTTGTACCCTTATTTATTACTCCCTCCTCCAGTGCGGCGGCTGCAACTACGGTTTTGAAAGTAGAACCAGGTGGTATCTGGGCTGAAATTGCTCTATCTAACAATGGATTATTAGGATTATTAATCAACTTATCATAATCTTTTTGAGATATACCGCCTACAAACAAATTATTATCATATGAAGGATAGTTCACTATCGCAAGAAGTTCACCATTGTTCACATCCTGAATTATCCCAGCCCCACCAGCAGCCGAATGCTCTTCAACAGCCTCCTGCAAAAGAGAGTACATCTTCTTCTGTACATCTAAATTAACAGTTAAGTATAGAGACATCCCTGATTGCGCCTCCCTAAGTACATATGGCTCGTTTGATACACCTCTTCCAAACGCATCAACCTCTTGTGCCAACATACCGTGCACACCCCTTAATTCTTTTTCATAATATTTCTCGATACCTGCTTTACCTACAATATCCCCACTTAAAAGATCAGAATTCTTCTTTAAATCAGCTTCAGAAACCTCCCCAGTATAGCCCAAAAGATGTGTTACAACATCCTGATATACATAATTACGCTTACTCCCATTATCTAAAGATATCCCTTTTAATTCTTCACCTAATGCCTTAATCTGTATAGTCATATCATTACCAATATCACTAGCTAAAAGAATTTTGTTAACATATGGATTCTCACTAGAAAGGGCATATATTCTTTCTGAAATTGATGAGTACTCTCCATCATCAACAATTTGTTTGTTCCAGGTATCGCCCAGTATACCCCCGAGGGTATTTGATACCCGCTCCAACTCCTCATTATCTAACCCTTCCTTACTTCGAAAAAATTCCAAAGAAATATATACATCAACAGAAGGAATATTTTCCGTTAACTTCTTACCTTGGACATCAAACACAACCCCTCTAAACGCTTCAATGGTGGTTAGCCTAACCTTGTTTGTCTGACTCCGGTTTAACATATCCTCCCCCTGAACAATCTGTAACTTTGCAACATTTAAAATCAAGGCAAAAAATATCAAGGAGAACAGTGCAAAAGCGTATACAAAATTCCATCCCGAAATATGTTCCCCCTTCTGATCATTCTTAAACACTTTGGACAAAATAGTAGTTTTTTTACCACTATTTTGATCCTCTCGACTATTAAGTACAGGCTTATATAGCTTTTTACCTTCAAGTTTTTTATCAAAAGATATCTTTGACATATCAAGCTAATCTAATTTTACTCTCAGAGCTTTCACTTCTAAAGAATTTCATAAAATACCCAAACAGCATATACACTCCCACAGATATAGCACTACTGATTATAGTGCCAACCCAGTTAAATCCAGAAAGATTAGGAAGTACAAAATCCTCAAACAACGAAGCAAAGGTAGGCACTAAGAGATAGTACAGAAGAAAAAGGAGAAAGATAGTGACAAAACCAAATCGCCCATCTTTAGGAATAATGAGCCAAAGAAAATCACTAATAATTAGTAACAAAGAGGCGACAAAAGCATGTGTACCCAAAGGGGTATGTAGTACAGT
>CAZPFV010000020.1:0-11417 GCA_964585985.1 uncultured Candidatus Saccharibacteria bacterium | reverse complement strand
TCAGGCCTTGTCGTAGAAACCGTAATCACAATATCCATTCCTTCAACCTTGTACTGGATATCATACCAAGTCTTCCTATCTATCCAGTTTCTTTGTAAGATTTTTACCGATTCTTCATAATTAACTAAATCTAAATCATCGACTAACCTATCAGCGTACTCCGTTATTTTTAGTACCCACTGCTTCATATTTTTCTTTTCAACTGGAGTACTACACCTTTCATGGAGAGAGTTGATCACCTCCTCGTTTGCACACCCCATTTTACATTTCGGACACCAATTGATAGGCAATTCGGCCTTGTAAGCAAGCCCCTTTTTGTATAACTGCAAGAAAATCCATTGAGTCCATTTATAATATGATGGTGAGGAGCTATCAATTTCCCTACCCCAGTCAAATGAAATACCTAAACTTTTTAGCTGCTCTCTAAAGTTATTAATATTCTCTTTTGATATCTCTTGAGGAGGCCTTTTTACCTTAATCGCATAGCTTTCTGTAGGAAGACCAAAAGCATCCCAACCTATTGGATACAGTACATTAAACCCTTTCATTCTTTTAAGCCTTGCAACTGCATCCATCATGGAGTAATTTCTAGTATGTCCAATATGCATACCTGGTCCTGAGGGGTATGGAAACTCTGCTAAAAGGTAATATTTAGGCCTATTAGGATCTAAATCTTTAGCATGATATAAATCACTTTCAAACCATTTATCTTGCCACTTCTTTTCAAATTCATTTGGTTTGTAATCTTTATTCATACTGCAATTATATGTGAAATATGTCCCACTATTCTACCTGAAATGGATACTTTTGGAAAGGCCTTAGGTAAAGCGTTTTACACGAGCGTGAAAACTTAACCCAACTGTTTAAAATTCTCCCACCATTTACTTTCTCGGATCTAGTATAGAGCCCATAAAGAGAATCTCGTTAGATTTACTGTCATCTATTGTAAAAAAGAATGGCCTATTTACTATCATTTCAAATTTTTCCACTGGCTGTGATGGTGCAGATAACATACTTATTTCAATGGCTGTTACTGCGGCAGCTTCTGTGCCTCTTTCACTAACGTCTATATATGTTTTGTGAATTACTTCATTGATATATGATTCCTTCCTAATACCATCAAAATTCGCAAGAGTTGCATCAAAGGCTTTCTCAATACCTAACCTATTTAAAATCTCCTTCAATGATTTCGAATACTCTATTTTAAACTTAGGAAGCTCTAGATGTCCCTCTTTTTCAGAGAAGGTATTACCCCACTCTACTAATTTCTCGTTTGTGAGAGAGTTTACAATACTATCAATACTCTTACCCTCCTTTGGTAAATACACCCTCATCACATATCTACCTGCATCTCCGTAAGGAAGCTGGACAGCCTGTATCTCCTCATCCTCTAGATATTGAAAATCTGAATTCTGTGCCATTAGGTTTGTTTTGATTTTTGAGCCATCTGCTAATGTAAAATCCTTCATTTGGGTTGCTTCTTCTTTAAATTGCTCTTTCCAATCTGCGTTGAAATATATAGCGTTAATTAAAAACATAATGTCAGAATCCTTAATTTCGCTTAAAAGTTTCTTAATCTTCCCCTCGGTCTTATCCTCAACCCAATTATTTATTACATCTACAGAAGAGGGATCCTTAAAATCAATACTTCTTGCTTCTGCCTGATAATATGTACCTAGTATATCAATGAATTCTTGCTCAAATTCTAATTCCTCTCTACTCCATAGCGAATTTGCAATCTTAAAGATAATGTCTTTCTGCTTAAGAACATCTTCTAAATATCCTTTGTAATACTCTTTTGAGTTCTCATCTAATTTCAATACATTTTTTAATTCAGTAAGTGTATCTTCTTTTGCTCCCTCAGCAACCATTGCCAGTGCCATTTTGATACTTAATGGAGAGATTACGGTATTTGGAATACCCTCTTTTTTTGAATCAGAGTATCCTTCCTTAAACAAATTGGTTTCAAAGTCATAATCAATCTCAATATTTTCCTCTTCCACATTATTATTTCCAGGGTCCTTGACTTCACCCTCTTTTAATATTTGGGATCCTAATATCGCAGTAACCAGTAAAAGGATCACAGAGAGAATGGAAAGAAAAATTATTAAACTCTTCTGTTTGTTCATAGAAAAGAAAATAAAGTTATTCACCTAAGTCTAGATGAAGGGGGTGGGAAATGCAACTATACATATGTGAATTTCATTGTAAAAACCTTAGTAATTCCTCTTGAAAAAAATTCCAAATATCTAAGTGATAACAATGGACCTGAGGGGATTTGAACCCCTGACCCCATCGCTGCCAGCGATGTGCTCTAGCCAACTGAGCTACAGGCCCCTTATATGGACTCAGCCGGAGTCGAACCGGCGGCCTTCGCAATGCGAATGCGATGTTCTACCAACTAAACTATGAGCCCCTACTATTCCCTATTATACCTCAATTTTACCAAGTCGAATATGACCTTGGATTAACCTGTGTACCGTATGCACTACCCCTTCTACACTCGAAGTGTAGATGAGGACCCGTTGATCTACCAGTAGAACCCATCTGACCAATTGATTCACCCTTGGAAACGGTTTGCCCTGTTCTCACATATATATTCTTAAGATGGGCATACCATGTTGTGTATCCATTTCCATGATCAATTTGTATAGACCAAGCGTACCCACTACCTCCGTAAGTACTCCCTAAAGAGGGACAATATCCTGAACAACCAGCAAAAATGACTTTACCGCCAGCAGCAGCCACAATATTTGGCAAACTTTTATCGTAAATATCAACACCCCTATGCAAAGTACCCCTGTAATACTGAGATATTTTTGCAGTATTTCCAGCTACTGGCCAACCAAGAAATTTACCAACCGAGGGATCTACAGGAGAGCTAGCAGTATTTGGATTACTTGATCCCGAAATATATGTCTTAGGGGCGGCAGCGTATACTGGTTTGGGGGCTTCAGGCATTTTACCATCAGGGATAAAGAGCTCCTGCCCAGCAGTAAGAGTAAATGGATAATCTAGCCAGTTAAAGTCTGCAATTGCTTGCTCATTACCAGAGTATTTCTTTGACAATGAAGCCAAAGTATCACCCTTCTTAACTTCAACAAGCACACCATCTGAGAGAGGAACTTCTAATTCCTGCCCTGGGCTAACCAAATCTTTTGTTAAGTCATTTGCCCATTTAATCGTCTGTACACTAACATTGTATTTTGAAGCAATACTACTAAGGGTGTCACCTGTCATAACGATGTAGACCTCTGTACCTCTCTCCTCCCTATCCTTTGGGATTGAGGTATTAAGGGTCGTATTCATAGCCAACAAATCACCCTCGGCAACAGAGATATAGTCCAAATCCTCCTCGTTAGCGACGATAATGGAGGGCGTTCTATATATATATGAGATTGTTAAAATCACAGCAATTATTATAACGGCAATCTGAATAACATACTGCAAGAATGCACCTCTTCCCCAAAACATACGCTTTACAATTTTGTTCTTAAAATTATCGAATCCAGAGAAGAGTATCTCAAAAAGAACTGAAATGAGTACCCAAATAACTTTCAATCTAGAAAAAATATATCCTCCAAAGTCAATTACAAAAGCTAAAACACCTTTCTTAGAAGCAAATTTTCTGGTAAGAGATTTACTCCATTTACGTATTCCACTTAAGTCATTATCACCAGAGATATCACTGTCAAGCACGATATATTTATCATTTCCCTCCGTTTGCTTAATCATATCTAAGGAGAGATCTCTAAAACTAAGCCCCGCAATTTTTTTTCTACTTTCTTCTGCTTCCATAATTAAGAAGATATAATAAACATTATACCAAAATTAAGCTTCGTGAAGAGTTGCGAGGAATTCCTCGTTTGATTTAGTCTTTTTTAATTGACTAACTAATACTTCTGTAGGATTTTCATTCTGATCTAATATCTCTAACATTCTCCTTATCCTCCATGACTGATTTAATACATCCTTACTTAAGAGTAATTCTTCATTTCTAGTTCCAGACTTAGTTACATCGATAGAAGGATATATTCTCCTGTTTGCCAATGATCTATCTAAATGGAGCTCCATATTCCCTGTACCTTTAAATTCTTCATATACAAGATCATCCATTCTACTCCCAGTTTCTACTAGAGCAGTTGCAATAATTGTCAAACTTCCACCCTCTTCAAAATTTCTAGCAGCACCAAAAAATTTCTTTGGTGGGTACAATGCAACTGGGTCAAACCCACCTGACAAAGTCTTTCCTGAGGTAGGCATTGTAATATTGTAGGCCCTAGCAAGTCTTGTAATACTATCCATTAATATGATTACATCTTCCCCCCACTCAACCATACACATAGCCTTCTGAAGTGCCATTTCTGCGACTCTACAGTTATGTTCAGGTAATTCATCAAAGTTGGATGCATATACTTCACCTTTAACAAATCTTTTCATATCAGTAACCTCTTCTGGTCTCTCACCTACCAATACAACAATTAATTTTGCTTTAGGGTTATTTATAGCGATACCGTTTGCAATATCTTTTAACAGCCATGTTTTACCAGCTTTTGGAGGAGATACCACCATGGATCTTTGACCAAAACCAATCGGAGAAAGCAAATCAATCACTCTAGTAGAGATAACATCTGGTGTAGTTTCTAATTTAATCTGCTTATTTGGAAATATTGGAGTCATTTTCATAAACTGAGGTCTATTTGCAGCCTCCAAAGCAGGTCTACCGTATACAGTGTCTACCCTGAGTAGACTTAAGTACTTCTCCTTCTCTTTAGGTAATCTAGCTGGACCAGAGACAACATCTCCTGTTCTTAAACTGAATTTTTTAATTTGAGAGCCTGAAATATATACATCATTATCTCCTGGTAAAAGGCCATCTGTCCTTAAAACACCGTGAGAACCGTCCTTTTGCACTTCTAAAATACCCTCTACAAAAACAAATCCTTCATCAGCAGTAGATTGTTTCAAAATTTCAATGATTAATTCTCTCTTCTGTAGCTCCATGTAATTCTTGAGCTCCATTTTTTTTGCTTCTGCACGAAGCATAGCTAGAGTCATTCCTTCATACTCTTTAATACTCTTTGTTCTGTTTACCATAATATAAAAACTGGGAAATTATTATTAAAAAGGGCAATTAACCCTTAGACCTTTAAGTATAACAAACATCTAAAAGAAGTCAACGGGTTATAAAAAAAAGAGGGATCGGTACTGCCCCAACCGACCCCGGTCTCATCCATAAACCAATGGTTTAGGGATAAAATCGACGAGCACAACCAAGTGCTTCCCTTACTCATTTTACCATAGAATCTTAACCTTTTCCTTTTGCCCAGATGTGTTTGTGGCACCCCAGACAAAGGGAGAAGATTAAGATATCCACACAGTATGTTAAATGAGCATGATATTATAACCCGAATAAATAAAATATGTCAACCCCATAACAATTATCCACAGCTCCGTCATTCGGCCGAAACGCTAGCCACCAACACATTTCCCCCTTGAGTCAAAACGGGGATGTTACGAAAAGCAGAGCAATGAAAAATGTTACGAGAATTGTAAACAACTGTTTGGGGGCGTTATAACTTTTTGATGTCTTTAATAGTAATTATTTTTATTTTACTACTACTCTTTCTATTAGATTCTCCTATATACACCCCTTTATAGCCCACTCTTGAGCTCTCTGTTATTACTGATCCTAACCCCCATGTTCCTCTTATCTCTCCAGTTAGACCCACCTCTCCAAAATATACATACTCCCTATCTAGTACCGTATCTTTTACCGCAGATTTAATTGCAGCACAAACTGCCAAATCAATTGCTGGGTCTGTCACGGTAATACCACCGACAACATTTACAAAGACATCTTTATCTCCTAAATATATATTTCCCCTTCTTGAGAGAACCGCACACAGCATATCCAACCGAGGTTTCTTTATACCGTTAGCTATTCTTAGTAGCGGACCCATTTCTGCTTTCCTATCTACAACCAATGCCTGCACCTCTACGAACACAACTCTTGAACCCTGAACTATAGCTCCAATTGCGCTACCAGAAGAGGCTGAATTTGAATTAAGAAAAACCAAAGAAGGATTCCCTACTTCATTCAAACCTTGTGCTGTCATCTCAAACACACCAATTTCGTTCGTGGAACCAAACCTGTTTTTCATTCCTCTAAGTATCCTGTACTGATTAAATTCTCCCCCCTCTATGTACAAGACACAGTCAACAATATGCTCTAGAATCTTTGGACCAGCAATATTTCCCACCTTATTAATCTGCCCTACTAAAATAGAGGGCGTCCCTGTGACCTTAGATAGCCTTGTTAAAATTGAGCCTGCTGCTCTAACTTGACTAATACTTCCAGGATATCCCCTCGAGGTTAAAGAGCTTACGCTTTGCACAGAGTCTACAATAATTAAACCAAACTCCTCCTGTGATACTAACTCAAAAATATTCTCAACTACAATATCATTTGTAACAAAAATATTTTTGGGATTACCGCCCTCACTTGACAATCTGTTTAATCTGGAAATTAGTTGAGAGGGAGATTCTTCGCCACAAACATACAAAATTCTCTTCTCCTTAGAGAGGTTTAATGCAACTTGCAAAAGTAAAGTAGATTTACCAACACCCGGTTCACCAGTCATTAAAACCACCTCTCCCTCTATCAACCCACCACCAAGGACCCTGTCTAACTCCTCAAAGCCCGTTCTTATACGATTCTCTTGCTTGGATTTACTATCGGCATCTTTTCCGTACTCTATAATTGACCCATAGGGAGCTTTTTTACTTTTTACTTTTAAATCCCCTCCTCCCTGTACAAGCTCCTCACCAGCCTCTTCTAAAGTACCCCACTCTCCACACTTACTACATTTTCCAGACCATCTTAAAAACTCATTTCCGCAAGAGGAACAAACATATTTCATAATACAAAATTACTGATTTAAGATAATAACTTTACCTCTTACAAGATCTAATCGAATATCCTTGCTTTCACCATTTTTTAATAAGTAATCAGCAACAGAACCCTCAATTAAATCCTGCAATACTCTTCTAAGCGGCCTTGCTCCGTACTCCTCACTAAAGCCCTCCTTTACAATATGGGTTAACAGCCTAGATGAAAGGGAAATTTTAACCCCCTGACTACTCAGCCTATCATTTAACTCTTTCAGGAGTAATTCTACAATCTTTTTTGCATCCTTCGTATCTAACGCTCTAAATATTATGATATCGTCTAACCTATTTAACAACTCTGGTCTCAATGTCCTTCTCAGCTCTAACAGTAATTCTGATTTCATTGAGCTATACGCTTGGTCAGAATCACTTGGTTTAGGACCTTTCTTTCCAGATGCAAAACCAAGCACCTTATCTCTACTAATCTCCTCTGCCCCTATATTAGATGTAAGAATTACAATAGTATTTTTAAAATTCACCCTTCTTCCTCTACCATCAGTTAAATGTCCATACTCCAAAATCTGCAACAAAATATTTAATACATCTGGATGAGCCTTCTCAATCTCATCGAAAAGTATTACACAGTGAGGATTTCTTCTCACCTTTTCAGTTAACCAACCACCCTCCTGATAGCCAACATATCCTGGAGGAGATCCAATTAACTTTGAAACACTATGCATCTCCATCATCTCACTCATATCTATCTGAACCAACCTATCTTCGTCACCGAAAAGTTCACTCGCTAAAATCTTTGCTAATTGAGTCTTTCCAACTCCAGTAGGCCCCAAAAAGAGAAAAGATGCCCACGGTCTACTCACATCAGAGATGCCTGTCCTAGCTCTTTTAATAGCAGAAACAACTCCTTCAACAGCTTCATTCTGACCAATTACTAGCTTCTTTATTCTAGAATCCAGCCTTAGTAATGCACTTTTTTCCTTACTCCCCAAAGTATTTAAGGGAATCCCTGTCCAACTAGAAACTACTATTCTAATATCTTCAACATTAACCTCTCTACTTTTTTCTTTTTTACTTTTCTCCCTTTTTATTTCCAATTTCTTAATTTTTTCTAGTAGCGAGAGCTCGTTCTTTTTATATTTTTCTGCCATCTCCATTTGGCCCCTGAGGATATACTCCTTTTTAGCAGTTTGAATACCTCTCAATTTTGCAGTCAGAGAAGAGATATTCTCATATTCACCCTCTACTGACAATCTTTTTGTAGCACTTGCCTCATCTAACAGATCAATTGCTTTATCAGGTAAATATCTATCACTGATATATCTATCGGAGAGGGTAACAGCTAGTTCTACTGCATCATTACTGATATTAATGTTATGGTGAGCTTCAAAAATCGGCTTTAAATTCTTTAATATTTGAATACTTTCCTCTATGGTAGGCTCTTTTAGCATTATTGGCTGAAATCTTCTAGCTAAGGCGTTATCATTTTCAAAATATGCAGAGTATTCATCTGTGGTTGTTGCACCAATACACCTAAAATCATCTCTTAGTAAGGCTGGTTTTAGTATTGAAGCAATCTCAGAGGGACTACCAGGTACTCCAGAAGATAAAATGTTATGAATTTCGTCGATAAAGAGGATAATATTATTTGATTCAACTACCTCATCCACAATACCCAACATCTTTTCTTCTACATCCCCTCTCATTCTGCTACCCGCCATAATGCTAGCTACATCTAGTGAAATTATTCTCACATCTCGCAAAGAGGGAGGGACTCTTCCATCTGCAATCTTTTGGGCCAACCCTTCAATTAGTACAGTTTTTCCAACACCTGCATCACCCACTACAATTGGATTACTCTTTTTTCTACGACTAAGAACCTTTACTATATTGGCCAATTCGTCTTCTCTTCCAACAAGAGGATCTAATTTACCCATTTTTGCCTCTTCTACCAAATCTCTTCCTATCGATCCCAAAAAAGTTGTTTCCTCAGGCACCATTTGAGATATTTTAGGCTTAGAGAGAACACCTAAAGGGTAAGTCGCATATTCAAAAAGATATTTTTGGAATTTTTTTTGAGTCAATCCCATATTTACCAAATCCATAACGAAGGGATCTTTCAATTCTAAAAGCCCTAACATAACATGCTCAGTACCAACATACACATGAGCAAACTTTTGAGACCAGTCGTACGCTCTCCTTAAGACCTCTTTTGTTTTCTTTGAAAATCTTAATTCCATGGGGGAATCCGTACTTGCAATGATATCAATACCCATACTATCTAAAACCTTTCCTACAATCTCTTTTATATTAACACCCATACTATTAATTATCTTTGTTGCTAGGGAGTTTTCATTTAGTAAAATACCTACTAACAAATGATCTGGTTGTACATAATCACTCTCCAAGTGCTGAGATATTAGAGAAGCGGTTCGTAAAGAGACCCGCAAGTTTGCAGATATCCTTTTAAATGTATCTTTTCCCCTATTTTTTCTCATACTATATTATACCAAAAAGAGAGCCCTAAAGGCTCCCTTTTTTAATTACTTACGAAGTTAATTCTTAAATTTCTGCATCTATGGCAGCATCAACAGCACCAGCTAACTCTTCTTTGTTCAATTTCGCTGTTGGAGTATCTGAGGAAGCCTTCAAGCTAAGCCCAAGATGCCTTTCTGTAGAGGAAATTGAAAGAATTTTAACCTGCACCTCTTGCCCTACCTTCACTATATCTTCTGGATTTTTAACAAGTTTATCTGAAAGCTCTGAGATATGGATTAACCCGTTTAGACCCTCCCCTATTCTAATGAAAGCTCCGTATGGAACTACTTTCTGGACCTCACCATTAACAACATCACCTATCTTAAATTTGGAAATTGCCTCAGACCATGGATCCTGTTGTAGTCTCTTTACACTGTATGCAACTCTTTTACCTCCATCTGACAGACCAATTACTGATACCTTTACAGAATCTCCAACGGAATATATTGCACCGATATCCTCAACCTTATCCCATGATAGCTCGGAAAGGTGGACTAGGCCCTCTAAACCTTGAGCGTTAACAAATATTCCAAAAGGTGTTATACCACTTACTGTACCTTGTAAAACATCTCCCTCTTTTACTTTTTTCAATGTTTGTGCCCTCTTTTCTAAATCTCTAGCCTGTGTAACCATCTTCTCTGAAAGAATAATTCTGTTTTTCTCCCTATCTAACTCAATGATTCGGGTTCTAATTCCCTCACCAATTAAAGAGTTTAATCTCTTCTGAACTTTAGAGGAGATATCTTTTCCAACCTGCCTTACTCCATTTGCATATACTCTTGTTGCATCAAGTTGAGAGGTAGGGATAAAGCCTCTAATCCCTTTACCAATTTCTACAATTAAACCTCCGTTATTTGATTCAACAACAACGGCCTCAACAACCTCATTATTCTTCTTTGCATTCTCTAAATTGAGCCATGCACTTGCTTGCTGTGTCCTTCGAATTGAAAGGACTAACTGCCCATTATCATCTTCTGGCTTAACAACATATACTAAAATTTTGTCTCCAACTCTAAGTTGTGTCCAATCAATAGCATCGGATTTCAATTCTCTTCCTGCTACTATACCTTCGGATTTAAAACCGACATCAACAATAATGACACCGTTATTGATATCAACAATCTCTCCTTCAACAATATCTCCTCTTGAGAGTTGTTTTATCTTATGTGCACTATCTTCTAGGAAACTGTCTAACTGTGAGTACAAAGCCTTATCTTGGACTTCTGTATCACTATTTTTTACGTTTACCATATATTACTCCTATGGCGATGTATGAATTAGCAGTATTACATACATACACTAAATTAAATTACTGCATGGGGATTATATCAGAAAAAGAGGCTATTGCGAAGAGCGTTTTTCCGTATCTTTCTTTCTTCTTGCAATATGGGCTGTAGCCTCTGTTATAACACGATCAAATTGCTCAACTGAAAGAACTTCATCTGGAACTTCATCGAAATTCCTAGGCTTCCCAATCTCTTGCCTCTGCTCGTCATATTTTTTTACAGTTAATTTCAAGAAGTGCTTGTTATTGCCTCGCCCAACTCCAATACATCTCTGAAACATATATTGATGGGAAATCTGGGTGATTGGCTCTTTTACATATATCGAGATAGCATGTAACGATACAACACGTGTTCTATCAAGAGCACGCTCTAACCTATCATTGCTGGCATGTGGAGTATAATGACGCATCCCCCAGGAAACCTCCTCTTGGCGAATCTGCCTTTTACCAGCAACAAGCTCATTAACATAATATGGATTAACTACAGAGGCAAAAAATTCTGTATGGCGCCTATTCGAGTTCAAAACTGTAGATATTCCAAATGTGGCTCTTTGGCGATCTTTATCATATGGAAATAGCTCTGATTCTGCATCTGGATTTGAAGGTCCATTTCTATCTTGATTAAAACGAAGTCTCGAAGTAAGAGGTATATAAAAGCCCTCCTCTATTAGACTCATCCTTTCCGTAG
>CAZPFV010000019.1:0-11428 GCA_964585985.1 uncultured Candidatus Saccharibacteria bacterium | reverse complement strand
CCGCCATTTCCCAAACAGTGTTAATTATTTATCACTATCTACTAAGTTGTATACAATAGTAGAAATTTCCTTAATTGAATCTGTCAGTAATGTAAAGTCTGTACCTCGTGTCATTACACATAGTAGATAAGGTTTTGAGCTATGATATATTATTCCGCAATCATGAAGCTCTTTAAGGTTTTTTCCTCCCTCTAATTCAATGCTTCTTTCCCCAAATTTATTAGCTATCTTTACATCAGTAGGAATACCAGCCGAAAGACCTATATCAAATGCTGTTTCTGAAAGAAGCTTAAGTGCCTTACTTGACATCTCTTTATTTAAATATGAGGCGTTGTAGAGTATTCTAAAAAATCCTGCATAATCTTTTACATTAATAGAATCATAACTATCTACAGTAAAGGGATTAGGTACCCCTAAGTCTGAAAAGAGGGTGTCTACTCTTTCGTCTACTAATAAGCTGCCCATTTCCTCTATAACAGCATTATCGGAATAGAGGATTAGTTGGTCTATCAACTCATCTAAGGTATAGGTGGCACCATCAACTAATTCTTTTTGAGGAAGAAAATTCTGAGAAAACTCCTCTCCCCTCTCATATACTATCTCCTGCTGCAGATAAGAAGGATCTTCCTCTGCTATTTTATAATGAACAATCATCAAAGGGACTTTAAGAAGGCTTGCAGGTGAAAAAGTGTCTTTTTCATTGACTCCTACCCATGCACCAGAGTTTAAAGATTGGAAATATATTGAAATATTTTTAGAGGATTTTTCTTTAAAAATTTTATTATCTACATAGGAGTTCAGAGTCTTCTCTATTTTTTTTAATTCTCCCTTTGTTGTAGACTCAACTATTTCAAAATCTATTAATGGGTTGATATATTCATACCCCGTTACTCTTCTTTGCTTATACTGAATATTATCAATCGGTTGAAAAGACTTAAGAAGAATACCAAGTACAAGACCAGTAAGAAAAATAAAAAACACTACAACATACTGAATTGCTTTACTGTTTTTCTTTTTCATTTTATTTTACTTTGAAGATTTCTAAAGTATTACTCTTCACCTTCCTCTCCCTCCTCAGGATTAGTAACTTCTTCTGTTAATATATCTTTGTCAGAGACAGGGATAACTCTTACTCTCCTATCGCCACCCTCACCAATACTCTCTGTCCTAATATCATCAAACACCTGTAAAGTAATATGTACAGTTCTTCTGTCTGATGGATTCATTGGTTCTAATTCAACAGCCTCTCCTAATATTCTAGCATCATCTGCCTTCTGTAGTGCTATTTTTTCAATCTTTTTGTTCTTTTCCTCTTTATATCCACAAACATCTAACAGTACCCTGTAATTAACTTCTTCTTTAAAAAGATTTCTAAGCATCATACTGAATATATATTGCAAGGACTCAAGATGCTTTCCTCTATTCCCTATTAAGTATCCTAAATTATCTCCAGAGAAAGAAATATTAATATTTGAAATTCCCTCTTGTTCCTCTATATTTAAATCATACTCAGCATCAATATCTAGTAATGATAGTAGAGTATCCAATTCTTTTTTTACAATATCTTCCATTAATATATATTAGTTAATTTATTTTTTCTTTTTAAGATACTCTGTTAAAAGGTTTTGGACACCTTTCTTGGTTTTATTAAAATCTAGAGTAACGTACTGAATAATTAAAAGTAGTGATTGAAGCATCCAGTACCAACCCATTGCTGCTGGAAAACTAAGAGTAAAGAATACAGTCATAAGGGGTAACATTAGCATTGTTGATTTCTGCATTGAAGATTGCATACCTTCCAAGGAGGGCTCCTGCTCTTTCTTCTTTTTGGTTTCTTTTTTCTTTTTTGGAGCATTCACCTCTTGCATCTTCTGCGTGAGGGTAGAAGAGAAATACTGTGTTACACCAACTAAAATTGGAAGTATTATGTACGGTAGGGCTTCTGAAGAGAATTTTCCAAATTCAGAGGATACTGAATTGTATGAAAGTGTTAGATCCCAAAAGAGGAATTTAGTATTTATAACGGTATCAAGAGTAATCCCTGTATACTGAATAACCCAGCCGTACAAGCCTTCAAGATTACCCGCCGTTACCGTTCGGATTACACCTATCAAAGCATACAGAATAATTAACTGAGGTATGAACGTTCCTAAACAACCTAAGGGGTTGTATCCCACCCTCTTATACAGCTTCATCTGCTCCTCGGCAAGTTTCTCCTGGTTGTTTTCATACTTCTTTTGTAATTTCTCAAGCTCTGGCCTTAACGATCCCATCTTTTTGGTCATGTTTGTTTGCTTTTTAACCAAAGGAATCATTATTAACCTACCAACAACTGCTACTCCTAAGATTGCCAAACCAAGGTTGTTACCCATTAGGTTGTAAAACAAAATCATTAGGTTTAGTAACGGATTAAAGAAAACTTCTCGCCAAATTGTCGCTATCATATTATTAAAGAGAAAATTAAAAATCTAAAGCATTATACACTATCTTTCTTTACTTTTCAGGAATTGGGTCATACTGTCCTGGCGCTGTCCAAGGGTTACATTTGAGTACTCTTTTAATTGCTAAATAGTTACCTTTAAATATACCAAATTTCTCTATTGCTGAGTAGCCATACTCTGAGCATGTGGGTGTATATTTGCAAGGTCGAAGATTAGGAAAGAACTTACCTAACATCCCATGGTCTAGTGAGAGTGTTTTTTGGTATCCCTTAATCAGTATTAGCTCTATCCGTTTTAAAATCTCTAATGGCATTGCGAATATGGATAGAGGTATCTTTTTCCAATTTTTCATAGTCGTTACAATACTTGTATGCAATATATACTCCTGATATATATTTAAAATCTTTTAAATATTTTTTTACAATTTCTCTTAAAAGACGTGTCATGCGATGTCTTTGTACTGCATTCCCTATTTTTTTACTTACGATGAAACCGAAAGTAGGGGTAGGTTCATTCTGTGGTTGAAAAATAAACATACCGTACTCTCCACGATATTTATTCCCTTGATTTATTGATTGAAATTTCTTTTTCGTTAATCTGTTTTCTTTAGGAAGCATACAGTAGTATACATTATCTTGCTCTAGCAAGAGGTCTTTTTCTTTTTAACCTATATTCAGTAGAAACTGTAAGGGCTTTTCTTCCCTTGACTCTTCTTCTCTTTAAAACTTTAGAGCCGTTAGAACTCTTTGCTCTTGATCTAAATCCGAACTTTCTGATTCTTTTTAAATTTTTTGGTTGATATGTTCTTTTCATGATTAATTGCTCTAAAAGCAGACTCATTATATCTAACTTGCACCATTATGGCAAATCTCTTTAAGAAGAAAAGTGGAGGGAAAATATTCTCCCCCTCCCTCTATCTCTTGTAGATAATTTTCTACATAAAAGAAAGACTGTTAAGATATACTCTTTCGGAGTTTAAAAGAAACTTTGTCCACATTTAAAAAAAAATTCATATAATAGGAGTATTAGTCCCAATCGACCACAGACTGCCCTAAGTAATTTTATAAATGTTGAAGTACATTAAGTATGGATAAAATTGACTTTGAACAGTATGCGCAAAGTATTCCTAAACCTGTAATTACAGATAGTGCTACTACTTCTGAAGAGTTGGATACAGATGATGTATGGAAGATTGTGACAGAGAATTTGCGAATGGTTTTAGATAGGGTAGAGTTCGATTCTTGGTTTGCAGATGCATACTTAGAAAGAATTCAGAACGGTGTTGCGACTCTTTCCTGTTCGAACGATTTTAAAAGAGAAACGATTTTAAAAGATTACAATAAATTTCTACAGAGTTGCTTTACTAAGGCCACAGGTCAAAATTTACAGATTGAAATAATTGTTAAGCCAAGTGCTTCAAAGAAAGAGATGGAGAGGTATAAGTTTGCTTCGAGTGGACAGGCTCCTGCCGTTGACCTCTTTACTAAAATAGAAAGAGAAGAGAAAGAGTATGAGGCTGCTGTAAAAAAAGCTTCTTTAAATCCGAGATATACATTTAATAATTTTGTAGTTGGTTCTAATAATAGATTAGCTGAAGCAGTTGGCCAATCCGTTGTAAAAGATATCGATAATGCAGGAGTAGCAAAATCATACAACCCCGTTTTCATTTACGGTAGTACAGGTGTAGGGAAAACACATTTAATGCAAGCAATTGGTAACGAGGTACTCAAAGATGATCCCTTTCGAAAGGTAGTATATGTTTCAATAGAGCAATTCTTAAATGAAATGATTGAAGCTATTAGAACAAAAAAGAACGAAGATTTTAGAAGTAAGTATAGAGAGGTCGATCTTTTGATAATTGATGATATCCAGTTTGTAGAAACATATCCTAAAACACAAGAGGAGCTATTTCATACCTTTAATACTTTGTATCAAGCAAATAAGCAAATTATTCTAGCTTCAGATAGACCTCCAAGAGAGATTAAAAATATTGCAGATAGGCTAAGGACTAGGTTTGAGGGTGGAATGGTTTGTGATATTCAACCTCCTGATTATGAAACTAGGTTAGCTATACTAAAGCAGATATTGGAAGAGAAAAAGGTGAGTGTCCCTGATGCATTTTTAGATTTAATTGCCAAAAATATTGAAAATAGTGTAAGAGAACTTGAAGGTGCTCTTAACAAAGTAATTACTTTAACCAAACTTGGTCAAGTTCCTTCATATGAGGAGGTGGCCAAACTACTACAGTTAGATATTGAGAGTAAGAGAAGAAAAGCCACACCAGAGAAGGTATTAGATGTTGTGTCAGAAGTGTTTGATGTTCCTACTAAACAGATAAAGGGACAAAAAAGAACAGCTGATATTGCTCAGGCTAGGCAGGTTACTATGTATCTACTGAGAAATGAATTAGAGCTTCCTCTTAAAAATGTAGCAAAGATTGTAGGTAAAAAAGATCATACTACTGTAATATATGCTTGCGAGGCGATCTCTAACAAATTGAAAAATGATAGTAGGCTAGCGGAGAAGGTAGAGAAGTGTAGGGGAGAAATCTTCTATTAATGTGGATATTTATGTGGGTAATTCATTAAAAACCTATCTTCTATTCCACACTCAGAAGCTTTGTAATTACAACACGGTGTTGAGACTACAATATTTACCCCCGTGGGTATTCCCACAATAGACCACAATTAATTAACTTTTTTACACAATTCTTAATTTAATATATAAATACTTTAATTAACTAGACATTAAATGAATTATTCAGAAAACATTCCACAAAGATATCTACATACTGTTTTAGAAAGATTAGGTACTGCTGTAAATAATTTTCGAAATGTTATTAACATATCCATACTCACTACTACTAATACTTCTAATTTATTTAAATATTAAAACAGTAGAAAAGAAACCCAATATTAAGTAGAATATATATACTGCCAAGTAGATAATATTATTTAAAACAAAAATGCAATTCTCATGTAACCAAGATACATTGGCAAAGTATCTCAATATAATTAGTAGGATAGTAAGTAGCAAACCTGGATTACCCATACTAAACAATGTTCAATTTGAAACAAGTAAAGGTAAGTTGATAATGACAGCTACTGATTTAGAGATAGGGATTAGTACTTGGATAGGGGCTGATGTTAAATCGGAGGGTAAAACAACTGTACCTGCTAAGCAATTAACTGAGTTTGTCACTTCGATTCCTGCAGATACTGTAGATGTTGCATTAGAGAATCAAACTTTTAATATATCTACTACTAATAACTCTGCAAATTTTAATATTATGTCTGCAGAGGAGTTTCCGTCTGTTGCTGTTGTTACAGAGAAAAAACCGTTATTAAAAATATCTAAAGAGGATTTAGTAAAAGCAGTAAACAGAATAGGTTTTGCATGTGCCACCGATGATATTAAACAGGTCTTAACCGGAATTCTTCTAGAGGTAAGTGGTGAAACCCTTTCCTTTGTTGGTACTGACGGGTTAAGGCTATCTAGACAAATTATTAAACTTAATGCTAGTGCAGAAAAAGATGTTAACATCTTAGTGCCTGTTAAAGCTCTTTTGGAGCTCTCACATATTGTAACCGAGATTGGCGAAGACGATGAAGTTGAGATGTTTTACATCGAAGAGAAGAATCAAATTCTTTTTAGGTATAGCGATGTTGACTTAGTATCTAGGTTAATAGATGGGCAATTCCCAGAGTATAGGCAAATTATTCCAACGGGATACAAAACCTTGTGTAAAATCTCTAGATCAGATTTCCTTAACTCCTTAAAGGTTACAAACATAATTGCAAGGAGTGTATTGGGAAATAAGTTGATATTAGATATAGATAGTAAGAGTAGTAAGATAGTACTTTCTGCAACTCAAACTGATTTAGGAAGTAATAAGAGTACTTTTGAAGGTAGTATAGAGGGAGAAAATCTTAAGATTGCATTTAGTTCAAGATTACTCTCCGATATCTTAAATCATTTAGATTCTGATGATATTACTTTTGAGTGTTCAGAAACAGTCAAACCAGGAGTATTCAACATAGTAGATGATCCAGATTTTGTACATCTTGTTATGCCAATGATGCTCTAAGCATCTTTACTCTTTTTGTACTCTTTCACTCTGTACCCTCTACCGTGTACAGTTTCAATCAAGCCTTTCTTAGGTAATTTCTCTCTTAATCTTTTGATATGTACATCAATTGTATTAGAACCAGTATAGCTCCTATAATCCCAAACATGATCTAAAAGTTCACACCTACTAACTGTCCTATTCCTGTTTCTTACTAAGTACTCAAAGAGTTGGTACTCTTTTTTTCTTAACTCAATATCATTATTTTTAAGAGAAACAGTTTTACTATTAGTATCAAGTAAAATATCACCGATATACATTCTGTTATCTAAATAGTTATGAGGTCTTCTTAGGAGAGATTGTATTCTTGCAATTAGCTCCTGAACAGGAAAAGGGTAGGAGAGTACATCGTCACCACCACTGTTTAAAAAATTTACCTTATCTTTCCAAGTTCCTACAGAACAGATTCCTAAAATTTTTATCTGTGTATTTTTCTTACCCTTTATAGAGGAGAGTATATCTGAAGTAGTATATTTTCCAGTAAGGTTTGTATCAAGTATTACTATTTCAAAAAGATTCCTAGATACAAGGTTAATACTGCTAAAATCAGAGTTATCTTTAGTAACATTGTACCCATATGCGACTAAAGTAGTAGTTAAGATATGGGCAATTGTTTTAGATTTCTCTATAATAAGGATATTCATAGAATTATCTTTAAAATTAATTTTTAAAGAATATTACTAAAGAATATGGATTCAAAAACTTATAGCTCAAAAAATCTTAAATTTGTATTAATACAAATATTTGTACTATTAGCAACTGTATCTATTTTGTTGTATTTGCTCTTTTTAAAAAGTTTTACCCCTATAAATGAGCAAGGAGCATATATATGGGAGAATATTTTTACCCTTATGTCTCTTTTCTTCGTAATATTAGTTACTTTCTCCTCTCTAATATCTTACATATTACTTAGAGTGATTTTGAAAAAAGAGGATTGTCGTAGTCTTAAAATTGTATCTATCAAATGGGGGATATATTTTACAGTAGGGATATTTTTAGTCCTTATACTTAATTTCTTTCATATACTAAATATATATTGGGGTTTAGGAATATTACTGGTTGTTATTTTGGCTTCCTTTATTATATGATATCCATATATGGAAAAGTCTCTTAAGAAAAAGGTAGGAAATGAATTTACAGATATTTTAAATATTCTCTCTGGCGAGATGCAGTTAAGAGAAAAAAATGAAAAGATAGAGGCACTGAAGAAGGAAGTAAAAACTAAAAAGAAGGCAGAGAGAAGAAGAAAGATTGCAGAAAAAGAGATCGTTTTGGAAGAGAGTGATATACCTACTAAGAAAGTTGTTCAAAGTGTTAAACTTTTTGAATGGGAGGCACCTGATAGATATATGTTTGATTTTCAATCAAAATCCTTTTGGGTAATATTAGCATTTGTACTTCTTTTTGTTTTGTATTTAGCAATATTAGGACAGTATTACCTAATGGCTGCGTTAATAGCGTTAATCTTTTTCATTTATGTTGCTGGTACTAACAAGCCATATAAGGTTAAACATAAGATTACGAGTAGGGGAATAGATACAGGGAACAAATTGTATGAATGGTTTATGCTTGATAATTTCTGGTTTGCAATTAAGAATGGTCAATATATGTTAATTGTAGAGACTAGATTAAGGTTACCAAAATCATTAATTCTACTTTTAGATGATGCTGATAAGGATGCTATATTTGTTTTGCTACAAGAGAAAATTTTGTATAAAGATATTAGAAACCAGAGTAGGTTAGATATTCTTACATATGGTCAATATATACCTTTTGAAGAGATTTAGAAGATATTGATGTATAATTTCCATTAATTATAGTGAGGAGAGGTGCTAGAGTGGTTGAATAGGGCACACTCGAAATGTGTTATTCGGGTTTATTCCTGAATCGTGGGTTCGAATCCCACCCTCTCCGCCAAAAAGACATATCTTCCTTTATGCAAAAATTTGGTATTATATATAGATGCAAGTTTTAATATGATATGAAAGGAACAAGCTCTATGGGACTTTGGTATATGCTGGCTATTGTTGTTGGTATCGGATTATATATCAAATTCACTTTTTTTAACCAACAACTGCAATGGAAAGTCATATTATCCATTCAATTAACCATAATTGGTATAGCTTTAATTTTGTTCGGGATTTTTATGTTGCTGCCTATTAGCACAAGGCTGATAGATATTCTTTTTTCGTAAAGTGCCGTTTGACAAGTAATTGACAAACTTCGTATCCAACGAAGACAAAATTTTTCCCATATTACTCCAATATTAATTCGTTTAATATTTTGCTTGACTATTACCTTCCCAGGTTTTCCCCAACTTTAGCAACCCGTGTGGATAACTGCACAAAGGTTGTTAAAACAACATTTTTGAACGCATAAATACTATTAAATACCAGTTATCACTCTATAGGTACCCACTTATTTGATATACACAACGACTGTTTTTTTCTGTATTATGTATATATGGAAGAAAGGAATTTAACCTCTGACACAATAAATTTTATATCTTTGCCAAAAAAGGAAGAGAAAGAATTTAAAAATAGGTTAAAATTTACAGAATTCATGCTAATTCTCTCTGCAGTAGGGGTAATTGTATTTTTAGCCCTTTTAGTTATTAATCCTAGCAAAGAGGCCGCCGAAGCCAGAAATGCGAAAAGATCTGCAGATCTCTCTACGATACTCACATATATGAGCTCATATGCTAGACAACAAGAATCTGTTCCTAATGAAATACCTAACTCAGAGCTATGTGTTAATTTTACTCACGAAATATGTAAAACAGGACCGTATGACTGTACAGATTTTGTAAATATGTCCTTTTTATCAGAAGGAAATGACGAAAGGCTTGTCATTATGCCCAATGATCCTCTCTATGTATCTCTAAATGGAACAGGATATTTCATCTCCCACAATGGACAAGGTCAAATTACTGTTTGTGCTCCACACGCTGAAAGAAATCAAAAAATATCCTTTTCTAAATATATGTATTAAGATATATAAATATGGCTAAGAAATTTACAAAACAGCAGGTAAGAGAGAAGGAATTAGTAATAATTTCCTCTGTTTTTCTCTTTTTACTTTTTGCATATATGTCTGGTAATTTCTCCTGGATGAAAGAATTTCAGCTCCTTATAGATCTTTTTGCAAGCATATTTGCTCTCTTCATAGGAGTTTTAGCAATAGTTAGATACTATACTAAAAAAACAAATATTAACTATCTTTTTCTTGGGCTCGGCTTTATAACGGTATCCTTCTTTGATGGTTTTCACATACTCTCTACTTTCGATACCTTCTCAGATCTCCTTACAGTTGGGAGCTCCGAAATATTTCCAATGAGTATGGTTTTCTCAAGGCTTTTTCTCTCTATAATATTCCTTCTAAGTTGGGTCTTTTTAAAAGAGGAAAAAAGGGTTAGAGGAAAGAAAGAGAAGGCTGCATTTCTCGGACTTCTTTTTGCAATTTCGCTACTTACAATTGCTGTTACATTCTTTACAAGCTTCTTTGAAGGATTTGAATCGTATCATTTTGCAATATCAATGCAAACTGTTGCTTTAATGACATATCTTGTTACTTTAGTAGGGTATGTAAGAGATGAGGTAATGAGTTACAGAAAGTTTGATTTTTGGATTATCTTCTCACTTGTATTCTCCATCCTATCTCAAATATTTTACTTACCGTATCTAAACATCGAGTACGAGTTAATGCTTAATCTTTCTACATTAGCGAAATTCATTAGCTATTTTGTGTTACTGATAGGGTTTTTGTACAGCATATATGAGATGTACAAAAGGGAGGAACAAGTACAGAAAGAGATTGAAAGAAAGAACTATTTACTTAAGCTAACTAAGCAGAAAGTAGAAGAGGCGTATATGGTTCTACGAGAAGAGAAGTGGAAGATTAGTAAGGAAAGCAAAAGAAAGGATACAGACAAAATATTTAAAGACATATTGAAAAAGAAGTAAGATGTTTTTTCCTAAGATTAAAAGATATCAGAAAGAGTTTGAATATTCATATGCATTTGGTGCATACCCCGTTATCGATTTACTCCGTTCTCATCCTGAAGAGATTTTAAAAATTCTCTTCAAGGAGGGAGGTATAGATTCAGAAGGGATTTCTACAGTAGAGAGTGAGTCTAAGAAAAAAGGAATACACTGTGAGATTAATGATAGGTTGATAGATAAAATATCTATTAAAGAGAACACATACGTTGTTGCTGTATTTAAGAAATATGTTTCAGCAATCAAATCAGGGAATAACCATCTTGTATTAGTGAATCCTACCAATACGGGGAACTTAGGTACGATTCTTAGAACAATGTTAGGATTTGGGTTTAAAGATTTAGCAATAATTGAACCAGCTGTTGATATCTTTGATCCACTTGTAATACGAGCTTCTATGGGAGCAATCTTTAACCTTAACTTTGAACATTTTAAATCGTTAGAGGAGTATTTAGAAAAATTTAAAGAGAACAATTACTACCCCTTTATGTTAAATGGAAGTAAGAGTGTAGAGGAGGTTGAATTCTTAAAACCGTATTCAATTATTCATGGGAACGAATCTAAAGGCTTAGACAAGAAATATCTAACAGTAGGGGAGAGTGTATATATACCACATAACAAAGAGATTGATTCCTTGAACTTATCAATTGCAACAGCTATTAGTTTATGGGAGGCAAGTAAAAGTAACGAGTAAATTCCCAGCAAAATACCTTTAGGGAGTAATAACGCTCTCTCATCAGATTGAAGAAGGGCTAATTAATAATTGAGTATTTGGGGGTGGAGTGTGCTTCTCGCCTCTTCAAGGAGAGCTAGGGGCCTTTTAGTAAGAGTTTAGAGTCTAGCCTAAGAACTTTTTAAAAGCT
>CAZPFV010000018.1:0-12388 GCA_964585985.1 uncultured Candidatus Saccharibacteria bacterium | reverse complement strand
TAGCAGTTTTAAGGCCAGAAAATGAAAAATCAAAGTTGTCTTGATCAATCATAGGTCGGGGTAATAAACCCTTAGCTGTATTAATCTCACATTCAGAAGCTTTATTAGATAACAAAACACCACCTAAATATTTGGACAAACCAAGCATCCTAGCAACTTTATCAAAAGACTCTCCTGCCGCATCGTCTAGAGTTCCCCCCAAATACTTCATATCACCATGGTTTTTCATATAAACAATATCAGTGTGGCCACCACTAACAAGCAAGGCTATTGCGGGAAAAACAATATTCTTTACCTCATCTTTAGAAGAATTTAAGAAGTTTGCATATATATGACCAACAAGATGGTTAACAGGAATAATAGGTTTTTTCAAAAAGACACTTAAAGCTTTTGCGGCCTCTACGCCTACTATCAAGGATCCTATGAGTCCTGGGCCAACCGTTACTGCAACAGCATCAATATCTTTATAACAATCTTCTATATTTTTGTACCCTTTTTTCCTTTTATAATCCTCAAAACACTCTTTAATAACAGGTGTTATTGCTTCTACCTGCTTTCTTGCAGCAATTTCTGGAACAATACCTCCAGTTTTTTCGTGAAATTCTTTTGAGGACGAAACAACACTACAGATCTCATACACACCATCTTCAACGATTGAAGCTGCTGTTTCATCACAAGATGTTTCTATACCAAATATAATCACAAAGGAAATATACCAACCTCTAAAATACTTTCAAGATTATCTGACAGGTGGTGTACTTGTAAGTTTTTGTTTACATTCAGTTAAAGCTGTTTCAGTTGTCTTGCCTGTCAAAACACCCTCAATAGCTTCTCTTAAGGCATCTACTTCTACCTTGTTTCCTGATCTTGCAGAAAAATAGCTATTTTTTGCAAAAGGTGCTGTGTTTATAACAGGTTTTAGAAAAACGGATGTAGGATATGAATCTAAACTAGGAACAAGGTTTTTTGAGGCAAATGGAGGACCGTAAGGTCTTGTCTCCGAAGCCTTTCTAAACATATTGTCTTGCTGCTGATCATCAGTCATAAATTTTATTAAATCCCATGCGGCTTTTTTGTTTTGAGATGATATAGGAACTGCATACATCCAAAAACTTCCCCAAGAAACTGGTCTTTCGGCAACAGCTTGTGGTACAGGAGCTACACCTATATTCATATTAGGATTTGCTTCAATAATATCCATTAGATTCCATGTAGGAAGAAATACCATTGAAACTTTCCCTGCGGAAAAAGCCTTGGAAGCTTCTGGTAAAGTATTGTCCCAAACACCATCTGATTTAACAAATAGAGTGTAGAAATCTAAGGCATCTTGAGCAGATTTGCTATCAATACCATTTGGAACAGTAATATTGGCTTGGGCAAACATTAAACCTAAAATATCAGTGGCAAAATCTATATTACTTGCATTACCTATAGCAGCCCCTGCTCTAACAAACTGCCCATCTTGTGCTTTCACTGTAAGGGCTAAAGCTACTCTTCTAAACTCTTCCCACGCTGTTGGTGGTGTTAACTGGTCAATCTCACTAAAATGATCTTTGTTGTAAACTAAAACTAAACCATCGTAATACCATGGAACCGCATAAACTTGATCATTTTTCACAGCAACATCCGAAGCAACAGGATAATACTTTTGTGTATATTCTGAAGCAGGTATTAATTCAACTGGTGCTGGGGATAGATAATCTAGTATGTAAGGTAACCAACTATTGTGAACCAAAACTATATCTGGGGCAGCGCCCTCTTTTAATCTAGTTATAACAGTCTCCTTGTACTGATCAGCCCCAAGAACTGACCTATCATCGTAATTCACTGTTACGTGAGGATTATCCATTTTATATCTTGAAAAAACACTATCCATCACATCAGGTTTTTCCCAAACACCCCAAAAAGAAATACTGACAGGTTTTTCAGGAGCAGGAGAATCATTACCACCACCTCCAGAAAGGTATTTTCCTATAACAGGAATATTAGAAACATTACAAGCAGTGAGAGTAAAAGGTATAGTAATTAAAAGTATGGCAGTTAAAATTTTGTTTTTCATCTCTTAAATTATATACAGCCTAAATTTAAATTCCAATACTATTGCAAACCAATCCCCAATATTAACCAAAATAAAAGTAGGGTTTGGTGCATGGTTAAAATGTAGTGATCAAAACTACCTAATATAATGATTTGCAAAACAGATACAAAAAAAATGTAAAAATAACTTGAATTAATAAGCCTTTTTATAACCAACATTAAAAGTATACATAGAAGTAAAAATGAAAATACACCACTTTCAGAAAGAATTAACAGGAAAATATTGTGAACAGGTTGTACAAAGCTTATATCATTAGAGTCCTTATTGTAAGAATCCATTACTATAACTGAGTTATTAAAACCAACTCCAAATAAAGGTTTATCTTTTATCATTCTGTAAGAAGCTTTAGAAAAATTAATTCTTCTATAAACACTAGGATCTTTGTAATCATTTTTTTCAAATATAGGGGTTATTATCAAAAAAAGACCGAGGGCTATAACAACACCGGAAAGGATTTGTTTTTTATTGTAAGTATTCTTAACACTTTTTGACAAAATTAAATGAGAGATTAATCCAAATAAAAAAGAGATCCACGATATGTAACTAAATGTAAAAAACAACGATATTATTCCTAAAACTATAGGAACAGTGTAAATTCTCCTGTGTTTTACAAAAGGAATTAACCACAAAAGCATTAAACTAAGATAACCACCAAAAACATTAGGGTGTCTGAACAAACCGTAAGATGGGACAACGGCCTTACCTAAAAAGTTTTTAACAGTAATATTTGAAGTAGATAGTGTATAAGGCTGTTCTCCAAATAATAAGTAATTATTAAAAACAGAACCTTTATTAAAAAACTGCAAAATACCTAAAATACTCAGAAAAGTAACGGATATTGAGACTACACCTAATATATTGAAAAACTCATCTTCTACATGGATTTCAGATAAAGAATATAAAAATAATAAAAAATAAAAGAACAACCTAGACCAAGCATAAAAAGAAGGTAAAAATCTTAAAGAAGATAGAGTAGATAAAAATACAGAAAAAATAAAAAGAATAGATATGATAACTTCTTTTCTCTCCAAAAATTTATTTTTTGAAAAGATGAATCTGTATAAACCTCCATCAATAAACCATAAGATTAATATAATAAAGGCAAGTATATCTTGTATATAAACTGTAGGTATTAGGTAATCTATAACAACACCATTTACATAGGAAGAATATATTTCAAAATGTTTTCCAAGATTAACAGGTATCAAGAAAATTAAAAGTAAGAATAAGTATTTGGATATTTTTAAAACATTCTGCTTTTTAATCATTTTAATAGTAGGGCAGAATAGTATGTTATTAGATTAATTTTATTATATATTATTTTTCAACAATTCTTTTCCACATTGTTAATCAATAAATTTCTGTATATATAATACGAAGACGTAGTATTAGTGGTGTGGATATGTTGAAACCTTTCTTTTTATCAGCATCATAAGTTTTATAAGAATTGTTTTTGTGGAAACTGTTTTTTATGTATTAATTACCAATTTGTATACTCCTGATTCTGTTTTTACCTTCTTACCAACAATCCTGTAAGTGGAAAACTCGTAAATTTTTGTGTATATCTATGTGGATAAGTCTTGTTACTTTTCCACATTAATTTTTAGTGAATATTTGCTAAAAGTTATCCACATTAGTTGTTGAATAATATTTGTTTTACATTCACCACATCTTGAGTTATTTTTCCGGTTTCTGCTACCTCTCCTTGTATTTTACCTATACCGTGCATTACTGTTGTATGATCCCTTCCGCCTAGAAAATCTCCTATTGATACTAGAGGCATTCCTGTAATTTCCTTCATCAAGTACATTGCTACTTGCCTTGGTATCACTAGTTCCTTTGTCCTTTTCTTACCTTTAATATCTTGAGATTTAACAGAATAATAAAGGCAAACAGCTTTGAGTATCTCGTTTACATTTACATTTTTCTGCACTTTTTCTTTCACAGTGCCTCCAAGAGCTTGAGATGCTAAATCTACTGTCAACTCGCTTCCTGTGGCTTTGGCGTATGTTATAGCTTGAAGGTATGCTCCTTCTAACTCTCTTATATTTGAATCCACTTTTTCTGCTATGTAGTTTATAACCTCGTTGGATACACTATCTTTTTCTTCATCCCTCTTAGCTCTTAGTATTGCTGCACGCATTTCCATGTCTGGGGCTTGTATATCAGCTACAATACCGCTACTAAATCTTGATGTTATTCTTTCCTCCAAACTGTTAAAGTCTTTTGGAGGCCTGTCTGAAGTTATAACAATCTGTTTTCCAGCCATATATAATGTGTTAAATGTATGGAAGAACTCTTCTTGAGTGGATTCTCTGCCTATTATAAATTGAATATCGTCTATCAAAAGTACATCTGCTTTTCTAAATTTTTCTCTAAATTGATTAGCGGTGTATCTCCCACCCCCTTTTCCACTTTGTATGGTTTCTATCAGCTCGTTAGTAAAAGTTTCTCCTGTCGTATATACAACCCTCATTCCAGGCTTTGTTTCTATTATCTTATTACCAATTGCCTGGATAAGATGCGTTTTACCCAAACCAACCTTTGAGTAAATAAATACTGGGTTATACAGCTCCCCAGGCTTTTCTGATATAGCTGTAGCTATAGCATAGGCTAGGTTGTTATTCTTTCCCAACACATAGTGTTCAAATGTTAGTTTAGAGTTCAAATTAGATTTTGCTCTTTTTTCTTCTCTTATTTCTGATATGTTTTTTTGTTGTGCAAAAAGAGGCCCTAATTCATTTGTTTCCTTTTTTGCTGGGATGGTTTTTCTAGAGACAGAAAACTTGATTTTTACATCATCCCCATAAATATTTACCAAGGCTCTCTTTACAATATCGGAGTATTTTTTCTCTAAGTTTTTTCTTATAAAATCATCCTCGCAAGAAACTTCCAGTGTTTTATTTTCCATAGCTGTACCTTTGGTTCTTGAGATCATAGATTTATAAACCATGGGGGATAGCTCAAGTTCTATTTGACCTAATATCGCTTTCCACATGTCTGCTGGGTTTATGTTTTTATAGTTCGTTTTCATATTTCTATATTTACTAATAAAACGACCACCAAAGTGGGCGGGAAACTGTTCTTGCGTAAATCACGTACGGGTCTTTAGAGTACACAAGTTATCCACAACTATCAAGCAATGTGGATTATAAAAATGTGCAGTGTATCTTACTGTTGCTGTTTTTCTTCAAAAGCTTCTTTTGCGGACGTTGCAAGGTATTCTTCATGAGTTTGATCTAGATTTCCTGGATAAGATGTAAAATCAGTTGTAAAATTTAAAACTTTTTCACTAAAGTATCTTTTTTCCAGGTCCCCATCCCATATAACAACGGTATCAATACCTGCTTTTATAGAAGAGTTTGTCCCTGGGACCGAGCTTTCAAACACCAGTGCCTCCTTTTTTGATACGTTTAGTCTTTTCAAAATTTTGGTATATATCTCTGGGTTTGGTTTTGCTTTTTTGACATCATCCCCTGTTATCAACGCGTCAAACAAACCATCTATCTCTAGTTTTTTCATAATTTCCTCACAAATATGTTTAGGGGTATCTGTTACAAGTCCTATCTTTAGATTTTTTTCGGTTTTGAGTTCATAATAAAAATCAATAAATCCCTCTGTTAATTCTAAAGGAGTATCGGGGTTTTTTATTATTTCTTTATACGCTTCCCATGTTTTATTAACTAAGTCTTTCATTTTAAAACTTGTATTTATGTCATTTCCATAAATAATGGCATCCCATATTTCTTCAAAAGAACACCCGTCAGAGTAGTATGATCTAGGCATCAAATATCCTATTGGGTTTGCATCTTCAACATTTTCGAAGGCTTTTATCCTTAATTCATGCGTGTCTTTTGTGACAGCACCGTCCAGTTCAAAAATAATAGCTTTTTTAGAGGCAAATATATTTTTGTACATTTATCTTCCAATAGGGATCCTTTTTCCCTTTGCTGCTAGAACCATTAAATAAATAACTGTTACAGGGCCTAAAGCTACATTTATAGGAAAGTGGTACCAAACAACAGGTCTTTTAGACGAAATATACAAGGCGTAAACAAACCCAGCTGTTATATATATTATTAAAAGTGTTTTCCACATATTTATTATTAATTTTATATCTAATTTTTAAGTAAACAAACTATTCTCAGTTGTCAGATGTTTCGTTGAAGTACTCCTTAAGTATGAGAGCTGCTGCTAAATGGTCGTTCAGAGCCCTTTTCTTCATAGGTATGTCGATATCTAAAGCCTCTTTCAGAGCAGCTTTAGATGTTCCAAACTCGTTTTGGAAAACAACAGGCCTTTTTGTTATCGTTTTAAGTGTTTTTGCAAACCTTCTTATTACCAAAGATTCTTTGGTTTCTTTTCCCTCAGCTGTAAGAGGTAGCCCTAAAACCAATAACCCTATTTTATTTTCTATTACAACTCTGTTTATTTCAAATAAAGCTATTTTCTGATCCTTTGCCATCACAACTTTTAGTGGGGATACTATGTCATTAACTCCTAAAGCGAGTCCTATATGAGTTTCCCCGTAATCTATACCAAGGATATTTGGGAGATTAGGGTCTTGTGTTGTCATAGAGTTTCTCCTTTATCTTCTTTTATTAGTTCCACACTTATCCTATCTGTATTCTTTGGAACTTTTGAGAAGAAAGGAACTCTTGGGGATATGCTCATTTCGTAATACTCTATGTTTTTCAAAGACTCTATCGTTTCTCGAGCTTCTTCTTCTGTTTTCCCACTTAAACTGTCTCTAACACTATCCTCTTTAATATCTGGAATAACTATAGATCTTAGCGTAACCTGAATATCAGCCTCTTTTGAATTTACAGTACTGTTTACGGAGTTTCCTAGTACATTTATCTCTGTTTTCCTTTCGTTCTCAGGCATATAGTGCCCTTCTGGTATAACACTCTTAAAATACTCACTAATGAAAGTGTTTAAATCCCCCTCTGTGTATATTAAAGCTTCGGCAGTAGCTTTTTGAGTTACAGATATTTTATTTTTTTCATCCCCGACCTGAGCACTGAATGTTTCAGAAGTTATTGTCACTTTTGTAGATCCCTCTACGAGTTTTTGATTTGAAGCTAGCTTATTTTTTAAATCCTCCTCAGCCTTTTTAAGTAGTGTTGTTTTAAGCTCACTAGAGACATCTGTTTTATCTGACTCTAAGACAACTTTTATTTCTTCACTGCTGCCTCCAGATATTTTTCCTTTGGTTTTGGCCTCAGCCTCACTTTTGTTTTTCCCTGATATCGTAAGATTTTCATTATCATTTATATTGTAATCCGGGCCTATATCTGAAGCTTCTACTTTTGCTTCAGCCTCGCCCCATTTTGATGTTAATGTTTCAATATCCTCTTCTCTTGGGGGTATAGTTACACTTTCTTTCAAAATATAAACTAAATTATTGGACCCGTTTTTGTAAGTAATTTTATTACCTTTATCAAGCTCAATCTCAGCATCTGTTTTATTGTATATTTTTACTTCCCCTGTTGCTTTTTCTCCTACCGTTTTTGAGCCAGTGGTCTCTTTTTCTAAACTGTCTTCAACTTCTGCTGATAAAGTACTTCCACGTAGTATCATTTCTTTTACGTCTGTTTGAGAGTCTGCCTTTATTTTTACAGATATACTCTTTATGAATGGGTTAGATCCTACTGTTATTTTTACTTTAGCTTTAGGTGCTGTTGATCCATAATAAATAAAAGACCCTATCAACACTAGCGGTATCAGAGCTACCAACCATTTTTTGCTTTCCCCTATTTTGGGCATTTTTATATTGGGTATACGAATATTTATCTTTTTTGGTTTTACTGTATATTCTTCAGTATCTCCAAATTCCTCAGGTATGTATTCCATTTCTTTTCCTGATAATGCTCCTAACAATACCTCTCCTTGCTCATCGTCGGTGGAGAAGTTAATACTTTTTTCCATTTTATCGGCCTCGTGCTGGATAAGTTTCAAATTTAGAAAGTTCTCAAACAAAACAGAGCCTTCTGGTATGAAAAGATCGATGTTAAGGTCACTAACCTCTTTAATTTTATTTATAACTTCTATTACGTTATCTTCTTGGTTTAATTCCATTCTCATATCAAAGTACTCCTATTATTTCTTTATAAATAATTGACGCAGAAGCCATATATGTCCAGTCGTCTCCTATATTTTGGTCCGTCATGTTAACTATCTCAGGACTGTCTAGAAAATAAAACCTTTTAAATTCTGGATCGTTCTTAAATGGTATTGTTTTAGACCAGTGTTCTGTTTCAAGAGCTTGAAAAACATCATCTATATCAGAACCACATCCAGAAAAATACACAGTTGGAGCAAATGTCTTGACTCCAGGGAAGTCCTCAAAAAGAATTTTTAAACCATCTACCCATATTTCTAAAACCTCTCCCAAACAAGTTTTTATAAGATTCGTTTCGCTCTCCGATAATTTTTTAGCCTTATACATTTTAATAACTGCCTCAGTTTCTTTATGAGATAGGCCCATCTTTGATCCAATAGCTTTTAAAAAGTGTAGGTACCCTATGTTCAGAGATCTTGAAGATGCTATACCTCCACTAAAAACAGCTCCGACGTCAGTAGAATCCTCGGATAAATTTATAAGTACAAAATCCTCTGACCCAGTTGATAGTGTCTTTATCAATTCCACCAAAGAGTACATTTGGGACCCTATGGCCATAATATTTAAACCAGCTTTTTTGACAACATTTTGGACAGCTTTTATATGAAAGTCTGGGACAAATGCATTATATACAGCCATTTCTACAGTCTGCCCCCGTTGCCCCTCAAGAACACCAACTTTTTGATCGTCTACTTTGAAGTAGATATCCGACGTTGTTATTGCACTTATACCCATGTCTGGATCTCCAGTATTTTCTAAAACTTTGTTTCTAGCTTGAATAACAGCTGCTTCCTCTATTCTTTGATACATGTTTTCTACCTCAGACGGCTGTATGGGTTCTGGTGTTGGTCTTCTCATTCTTACTGTTGTAGTGAGGCTTGTTGTCACACCCCCGTCAAGCCCAACAATAACATTTTTAGTTTTGCTTTGTGAGTTTTGAGTTGCCTTTTCTACAGTATTTTTTACTGCTTCTATAACAATATCGTTATATAAGATCATTCCGTTTCTGACAGACCCCTCAGGCAAATCTTGAAAACCTACACCAGTAATATTTATTATATTTTCGTTATAGAACAGTTCTAAGCATTTCACATCTCTGGCGTTTATATTAAGAACCAAGAATCTATCGTTACTTTCGTACACTTTTTTAAAAGATGGCAGATTCATATTTGACTAGATTATACAAGTAAAGAAGTGTTTATTTCAACGGACGGGTGTTAAAAAGGAAGTTTTGAAAAAGGATTTTCAGTATTATCTTTGAGATTCAAAACAGGGTCTGGGTTTAACCTGTTGTTTATAAACTCTTCCACCTCTTCTATAGGAGTCCCATACCTTAATCTTGAAAGTTCTTTTATTTCTTCAGCAAGTTGGGAATCCCTTTTTACTGAAGTCAGATCGTTCCAATCTACAAAGAGTGAGAATGGGGGAGTGGGCTGACCTTTTACTAGTAGTTTTACATAAGCATTTCCAACCCGTAAATTACTTAAGTCGTGTTTTGTGAATACAGGTTCAAACTGTGTTTCTAAGTATTCAGCATCATCTAAACCAACCCTGAATACACATGTCGTTCCCACATTACCAAAAACAGCAGTTTTTATATCTTCTGGTAATTGTTCTATAAATTGGTGGGCTACAGTTAGATTTAATTTATATTTTCTTGCCTCAGATAGTATTGTTGCAAAATCTGGAGTAGCAAAATTTTGAAACTCGTCTACATGCAAGAAGAAATTTGGAAAATCCCCTTTTAGTTTCTGTCTTCTAAGAGCTGCAGTTAGTATCCTAGGTACTAGAAGAAGACCTAAGAAATTTGAATTTTCCTCTCCTATCTTTCCTTTTGCGAGATCTACTAACAATATCTTTTTATTTGCCATTATTTCGTCAAAGTCTATTGAAGATTTCTTTTGACCTATTATATCTCTCATTGTTCTATCAACAGTTATACGGTCAAACTTGGACGCAAAGTAACCCATCGTTTCCGATTTTCTATTTTGAGATGTTTTTGCCATCTCATCCCAATACATTCTAACCATGGGGTCTGTAACTTTATCTAAAAATTTTTGGGAGTAGCTTTCATCTATAAAAAGCTTCAAAACATCTATCATTGTTGATTCTGGGTCCGACATAGCTGTGAGCATGACGCTTCTTATAGCTCTCTCAAGCACGGGGCCCATTATTCCTTGGCGGTTCGGGTCGTAAAGTTTATAAAGCAAAGCTATAAAAGAGTTAATTAACATGTGTTTTTCCTCTTCTGTTTTAGCTTCTAACATATTTATACCAAGGGGTCTTTCTCTGTCAGAGGCATCAAAAACAATAACATCGTTTTTTCTTTCTGGTGGAATTTTTTCTAACAATGCTTGGACATCTGTTCCATGCGGGTCTATAACAGCAACACCCTCTCCTCTTTGTATATCTTGTAAGGCTAGCCACATCATAAGCTCAGATTTTCCTGTTCCTGTCTGACCTATTATGTAAACATGTCGTTTTCTATCCTCATCTCTTATGAAGACTTTCTTCTTGATTCCCCTAAAAATACTCCAACCAAGGAAAGCACCATCACCCTCGTCTGGTAAATCGACAGGAGCAGAGGATGTTTTAGCCCCCAACCATTCTATGTTTGGAGTAGTCACGTCTTTATTTGGAAAGTGGAATATTGTTGCCATCTCAACAATATTTAAAACAGAAACGTTTGAATATATTTGTTTTCCTACAACAGGTAAAGTTAGTCTTTTTAGATTCATTCTTCTATATATAAAGTTTTCAACAAATCTAATAGAAGACGATGTGTTTTTTCTGACAAATCTGTTGTACGTTACATCTGTAAATTGCTCAAAAGCACTTGCTAAGTTTTGTATTTGAGCCTCAGCAGATATTTTATCTTCTGCTATAGAGACAATTCTTATTTTTGCGAAATAACCAGGGTTGCTTATTTTGTTTTCTATACCTTCAAGGAACTTTTCGTCTATGGAGACGACTTTTTCTGGATTAGATTTCATGGCCTTTATTTTTGATATAAAGTTTCTCCCAGCCAATCTCCAACTGTCATCGGCTGATTGAAGTACATATTGTATTGCAAGAACCTCTCCGCTTCCCATCTTACTCATAGCCGATGTTATTGAACCCATCGAGTCGCTCTTTAAGTTCTCGTATTCTTTGATGGGGTAGTGAGCAGGGGCTTTTAGACGTAATTCTGTAACTCTGGTGTGTTTTCCTCTGTCCCATATTTCTGGTGGGGGGACAACCCTCACCTCTGCTTCAGGATAAGACCCGTTTATTTGTTTCTCTACTATAGAAGATATTTCATTTGGTGCGGCAACATAAAAAGAAATACCTGATTCTTTAGAAATTATTTCAAAAGATATTCTATACTGTCCGGTAAAAAAAGCCCCTAAAGGGCCTTTTCTTAAACTTAATAAGCTTGAAAACATGTGTTCAGCAGCCTTTATCTCTATTTCGTTTTCTTTTGGAAGCAGTACTTGAAAGAAAGTTAACTTGAATTGATAGTTTTTTTCGTTTTTTCTTCTGATTATTGAAGAGACGATCAAAAGTATTAAAAAAATAACAAAAAAGATCAAAAGTATGACAAGTACGCTTTCGGTAAGTGTGGCGGATTTTTCTAAAACGTTACCTTGATGCACGAGCAGCTTCCTCCTCCATTTGGTCTTTTACAACCTCGTTTATGAATGTTTCCTCATTCTTATCGTGTGCTATGTGTTTAGGATCGCTGGTATCAGATACAGGTGTAGTGGTCACAGTGGTTTTAAGTGTTTGTTTGTTATCAGCACTTGTCTTGGTCTTAGTCTCAGTACCACCAATAGTGTCAATTGAATCCTCTGGATCTTCCTGCGCTTCCTTGTGTTTTTCAGCCCCGCCCATCTCTTCTGCAGTATTCCTCATCATTTCTTGGTTATAGGATCCTATCCCTGTTATTGTTTCCACACCTCCCCCAAGCTCTGTTTGATTTGGAATCCCACTAGTTTTCCCAGCCTTTATTTGGTTATTTGTCTCTATGTTTTCACCAACATCGTTAGTGTCGGCAAGTTTTTCATGTTGATGTCCATCAACTAAAGAATTTATAAAAGAAGTATCATTGTTCATACAAGTATTCTAGCATTGAGGATTATTTATAACTATCTCTTTTTAACACCTTTAAAGTATCTTTTGCGAGA
>CAZPFV010000017.1:0-13827 GCA_964585985.1 uncultured Candidatus Saccharibacteria bacterium | reverse complement strand
CTAGAACGACACATTGCCAATGTGTAGGTCGCGGGTTCGAACCCCGTCTCTCGCTCCAGAATCTTTAATTATTTATCAACTCTAAAGGTGGGGAAAATAGAAAAAACAAACTATGACCTTACTAATCTAAAAAGTTTCGAAGAAGAATGGTTGTTGCATAAAGATTGTAGTGATTGGTGGTATGCTACAGGGGTTCTGTATGATAGCCAGAACAATATGTATTCATTCCAATTCACCTTTCTAAGAATGAGGATTTCTCAATTGATACAACCCTTTATCCTCATGCTTGCGATTACAGATTTTCAAACTGGTAAGCATTACTATAATCAAAAAACAGCAATATTTAATTCAGGTATTGAGATAAATAAGAATAAAATTGCTTGGGGAAATAATGGAGTTACAAAAGATAATACAGAAATGCTCATAACAGGTTTCGGTTCAAACTTCTCATTCAATCTGAAAGCAAAATATGGTAAAGGAGCATTTTGGCATTGTGAGAAGGGGAAACTACAAATGGCAATCCCAAATGAAAAAGAAACGACTTATTACTATTCATATACCAACATGCCAACATCTGGAACCATTCAATTAGATGGGAAAGAAATTGAAGTTACTGGCAAGACTTGGTTTGATAAGCAGGGTGGAACATTTAATTTCTTAGATATTAAAACCCATTGGGAATGGTTCTCAATGAGATTTAATGATGATGAAGAAATTATGCTCTTTTCCTTCCCTCAAAGTAATTATACTGATGGAACATATATAAATAAGGATGGAGATGTAGAAAGGATAAATAACTATCAGATAAAGCCACTTAATTTTGTTGATGCAAACGGATACAAATTTTCAAGTGGGTGGGAACTTACAATACCCGGCATTAAAGAGATAAACTATACTATTTTACCAGTGATGCAGGGACAATTAAATCTTGCCTATTACGAACAATTATGCAAGATATTAAACAAAGAGAAAAAAGAAGTAGGATTCTGTTTTGTAGAACTGTTACCTGGTGTATATAATACAAAAATAGATAGTAAGTTACTGACAAAGAAAGTTGTTTAAATATTGAGCTATTTATATTGGATGCTATGTTCCATTAGCAAATGTGAGAATAGGTAGTTAGATTGTTGGGCTTACAGCCCAAAGTATTCCATTGACTGTGCTAAATCTGTTTTACCAGTTTCAATCTTCTCATGCATAAAGGTAGTTCTTGCCAACTAGGATGATCTTTTCTTATTTGCTGATTGCTCTTTTATCTTTTTCATCCATTTCTGAATTTTCTCTCTATTCTTATACAGTATTTTGTAAGAGAGATATAAAAAGAGTATTATTAATATCCATTTGTCAAAGAGATTGGTATATTTCATTATAGCTTTTAAATCTCCTCCGACCAACCTACCCAAGTATGTTATTAAAAAGGAGTAAGCCCATGATCCTGCAAAGGTAACTAGAGAAAAAGTAATGAAGTTCATTTCAAGGACCCCAGCAGCTAAACTGGCCGCTATTCTTAAGTATGGGATAAAGCGTGTGAAGAAGAGGTATAGATAACTTTTCTTAAGAAGCATCCTCTTGTTTTTATCAAATGACTCTTTGTCAATTTTAAGAAATTTCCCCTTTCCTTTTAACCAGTTATATATTTTATCACCAGTTAATATCTTTCCTATTATATATAGAGGAAAAGCTCCGATAGTTTCACCTAAGCCAGATACCAAGGAGATAATAAAAAGACTACTTCCCTCTTGGGAAGCTAATACAGCCATAATGATTTCAGTGGGGAAAATACCAATAGCAGAGATGAAAAGTCCCCAATTGCCAAATCCTATCAGTATTTCAAAAAGTTTTGTTAATAAAAAGGCTATCATTTCATCTGCATGTTATCAGAAAAAGAAAGAAGATAGAAATATCTTCCAAAAATCTTTCTAATAGTTTACACTTTTAATATGAAGAAAATTAATATAAAGCAAAATGTTCTAATCAATAAAGTGAAGAGAGTACCGTTGATAATATTTTTAAAAAAAATCTTACCAATAATAGTATTTCTTGCCATACTAGGAGTATCTTTTCTTATTGGTTTTTGGAATGTTAAATGGTTTCAATACAGTAGTACGGAGTTCAAAAATATCACTACTCAAGAGCTAGATTCATATATTGAAGAGTATCGAGGTAAAAATATTTTTCTTCTTTCTCAACGGTTAGTTGAAAATACGCTCAAAGAGAGTAATGGCTATATTAAGAAAGTATACATTAAAAAAAGTTTACCTAGAAAATTACTTATTAATATAGAGGAGTATACTCCTTTATATATTGGATACTCGTCGGAAAGTTGCTTACTTTTTGCAGATACGGGAGAATTGATATCTACTATATGTGAGGAGTGTGAAGTAGAGTGTACACAGTATGCTTCAGATTATAACTATACCCTTATCATCTCCGAGAGTCTTTTAGAGAGTGGTGGCAAGTTAATATATTATGAAGAGGTGTATAAGGTTGAAAGAGTTTTGTCTACTTTTAAGTATGAGATTGATACCTTAGAAATCTCTGATGGAATATCTGTTTTTAAAGATAGGGATAATCATTCATTTATATTTGATCTTACAAATAATTTAGAGACTCAACTTGCGAGGATGCTATTAATTGGCGAAAAGATTAATCAAGATATGATAAAATATAGTAGTATAGATTTGAGATTTGAAAGACCAGTAATGGAATTGTAGTTGACAATGCTTAAAGACTTTGAAAGAATTGTACTGTTATCTTGCTAAGTTCGTTTTTTTTGACTATATTATATACAACAGAGTTTTAAATTAAGTAATATTTGACTGCCCTAAAACATATGGCACGTAAAACAATAACAGCAATAGATGTAGGATCTTCTAAGATTACTACAGTAATATCCTCAGCAGAGGATAATCAGCCCCCTTCAGTTATCGGAGTATGCTCATATCCAAGTAAGGGCATTAAAAAGGGAGTTGTAGTAAATATAGATGATGCTACTAATGCAATTTCTGAAAGTGTTATGGCTGCAGAAAGAATGGCAGGAATTACAGTATCTGATGTGTATGTCTCAATCAATGGTGAAATGGTAACTAGTTTGAATAATAAAGGGGTAGTTGCTGTTGCAGGCTCGGAAATAACAGTAGATGATACTTACAGAGCAATAGAGAATGCACGTACACTCTCATTACCAGAGAATCTTAACCCTATCCATATAATTCCAAGAGAATTTGTAGTTGATAATCAAGGAGGGATTAGGTATCCGATTGGTATGTCTGGAACAAGGTTAGAGGTTGAGACTCATATAATTACGACACCGAACTCATACTGGCAAAACCTAAAAAAATGTGTAGAGCAGCTTGGCTTAAATGTTTTTGATGTTGTATTTACTGGATGGGCATCCTCACTTTCAGTATTAACAGATACTGAGAAGGAATTGGGTGTTACCTTAATGGATATTGGTGCTGGGACAACTAGTATTTCAATTTTTGAAGAGGGCTCAATCATATACAGTGGAGTGATTCCTTTGGGTGGTATTAATATAACTAGTGATATTGCAATTGGTTTGCAGGTTTCTTTGGAGGAAGCGGAAAAGATTAAAGTTCAGATGAGTGATTTGCTTGAAAGTAAAAATAAGGTTAAGAAGGCTTCGAGCAATTCAACTCCTGCCTTACTTCGAAAGATTGAAGAGGAAGAACCAAAGATAAAAAAAGGAGATGAAATAGATTTGTCTGTATTGGATATACCTGGTAAAAAAGTTTCTAAAGAGATGCTAAAGAATATTATTGAGGCAAGAATGGAGGAAATTTTTGAAATGGCTAGGGAAAATGTAGAGAAGGCTGGATTTAAAATTAATATGCCCGCTGGAATAGTTCTTTCAGGTGGTTCTGCACTACTTAAAGATTTATCCAAATTTACACAAGGTGTGTTCGGTGTTGCTACTAGAATAGGGTATCCTTCTGGATTATCAGGAATGGTTGAGGAGATATCTGATCCATCGTTTGCTACTGTACAAGGGTTAATTAATTACGCTTTGGATGATGAAGTTGATATAGACTCTACCAAGATGAAAAGTAGTGGAACTTTTAAAAAGAGAGTAGTAGAATGGTTTAAATCATTGATTCCTTAAACTGCCCAATATTAATTTTAAGTAAATTAGAGTTATGCCTTTAATTACAACAAATGTAGACCCTGTTGCAAAAATCAAAGTGATTGGAGTTGGGGGTGCTGGATGCAATGCAATTAATACTATGATGACGGATTATGATATCCCGAGTGTAGAGTTTATGGCCTTTAATACAGATGCCCAAAGTTTAAAAATGTCTAAAGCACCTGTAACACTTCAGTTGGGTGAAGAGCTTACTAAAGGACTTGGGGTAGGAGGTAATCAAGAGTTAGGTGCACAGGCAGCCGAGGAAAGCTTAGATCAGATTCAAGAGCATCTAGAGGGTGCTGACATGGTCTTTATCACGGCAGGTATGGGTGGTGGTACAGGTACTGGAGCAGCCCCAATCATCGCAGGTGTTGCAAAGAATATGGGGGCATTAACTGTAGCTGTTGTTACAAAGCCTTTTAATTTTGAGGGTAGAAGAAGAACAGAAATTGCTGAAGAGGGTATTAATTCTCTTAGGGACAAGGTAGATACACTAATTATTGTCCCAAATCAGAGATTACTTGAAGTAGCAGATGTCAATGTTTCCTTTATCGAAGCAATGAAAATGGTTGACTCAGTATTAGCAGAGGGCGTGAATAGTATATCTACACTAATTAGTGAGACAGGGTATATCAATGCAGACTTTAATGATGCTAAGGCAGTAATGCTAGATGCTGGAACAGCACTAATGGGTATAGGAAGAGCAAGCGGTGAAAAGAGAGCCGAATTGGCAGCTAGAGAGGCTACAACGAGTCCACTTTTGGATATGTCAATCGAAGGTGCGACAGGTGTTCTTTACAATATCGTCGGTTCAGATCTTACACTACCTGAAATAAGCTTGGTATCCGAGTTAATTCAAGAGGCAGTTGATCCAAGTGCAAACATTAAATTTGGTGCACAGATAGATCCAACATTAGACGATGAGATAATTATTACTATTGTTGCAACGGGGTTTGATGAAAATAAACAGATATATACTAAAAAACAGAAAGGTGATGATGAGGATGTCGATGTGTTTGGAATTGATCCTGTAGCATCAAAAATTGAAGATTTTGGTATAGATGATGAAGACGAAATTGAGGACTCAAGCATATTTGATGCTAAGGAGGATGATAATGAAAAAGAAGAAGATATCTACTCGAGCCCATCTATTCAGAAAGAGGACACATTGACTTCTGAGGGGTATGATGATCCTCTAGACAAGCCCGCTTTTATGCGAAAGATGTTCAAAAGTACAAAGAAGTAAGGTGATTATTGAAGTAAAAGTAAAAACATCCTGCAAGGCATCCTCTGTTGAAAAAGTTGGCGATATTTACACTGTTTGTTTGAAAAGCAGAGCTCAAAAAAATTTAGCTAATAATGAACTCATTAATGTACTAGCTTCACACTTTAATATCTCTAAATCTTGCGTTAATATCGTTCATGGTTTTAAGGGAAGAAAAAAAATAATTGAAATTGAAACTGAATGAAATTAGGTAAAGAAAATAGAAAAAAGTTTAGAATAGATTTTTCACTGTTTATACCAGCTGTTATTATATCAGTGATTGGAATAGTAGCATTACTTTCTACTACTATTGAAAGTACAGGAGGGTTCGGGAATTTAGATATTGTTAAAAAACAGGCTATATTCATTCTGCTAGGTATCATTATATATTTTATTACATCTAGGCTAGATGTCTCTATATTTAAGTATCCACAGGTAATAATACCGATATATATACTTACAATTTTACTTCTAATTGCTGTATTTGTTTTTGGTCCTGTGATAAATAATGTACAGAGATGGTTAGTAATAGGGGGGGTACAAATCCAACCATCTGAGATTGCAAAGATTACAGTTATTATTACAACTGCTGTAATATTTTCTCTAAAGTATAAGTATAATCAATGGTTGTTGTTTTTAATATCTTTTATAGCTGTTTTACCAATATTTTTACTTGTATATTTTGAGCCTGCTGGGAGTATGTCATTTTTGATACTGGTTATTTGGTTTTTAGTAGCGTTTACAGGTTTAAGTAATCAACTGAGGAATACTATTCTACTTTTAATAGTAGGCTTACTGTCCTCCTCTCTTTTCCTTTACACTTTTAATGATAATACCCTATACCTATTAATTGCCTTGGTAGGTGTAATTATTGCTGTTTTTGGATTTTACTTTAGGGATAACTGGAAACCCTTGATTATCATTTCGTTACTCATTGGTATTACCTTGGGTGGGGGCTCCATCATTATGTACAAATCAGTATTGAAAGATTACCAGAAGAGTAGAATAGAGTCATTTTTGGACCCTACTACAAATACAGAGGGTATTGGGTTTAATGTAAATCAGGCTAGGATTGCAATAGGTTCTGGTAAAATCACAGGTAAAGGCTTTGGTAGTGGTACTCAAAGTAAAAGAGGTTTTTTACCTGAGCATCAAACAGATTTCATTTTTGCATCATTTGCAGAGGAGTTTGGATTGATAGGATCTCTTTTTCTAATCTCAATATTTGGTATTTTGATTGTTAGAATTCTAATCCTCTCCTTAGATATATTTGATGATGTATTCTCCTCCATTATTGTAGTTGGTATAGCAATGAAGATACTGTTAGAAGTTTTTATTAACATAGGTACAAACCTTGGTATAATCCCTGCAACGGGTATACCTTTACCCCTTGTTAGTGCTGGTGGAACAATAACCCTTGTTACATTCTTTTCATTGGGCCTCATTCAAAGTATAATAAACAGGTCTACAAATGAAAGAAATAGTAAAAGTATAATTGACAATTATTGATTTATAACTTAAAATCCTTTGGTCATGAGTAATGAAAAGAAAGAAAAATTTGCAGTAATTAAAATATCTGGTACCCAATTAAAAGTTTACGAAGGTAAAGAGTACGAAGTAAACAAGATAGATGGGAACAAGGGGGAGAAGATTGAAGTTACTGATGTACTATTAATTTCCGATGGTGCTGAAACTAAAATAGGAAATCCTGTCGTAGAGGGTGCAAAAGTTACATTAGAGATTACATCTCAGAAGAAAGATAAGAAGATAGATGTATATAAGTATAAGGCCAAGTCTAGATACAGAAGAAGTATTGGTCACAGAGCATTAATTAGTAGAGTATTGGTGAAAAAAATAGCATAATGCGATATTTTTTTGAATCTGGTGTTTTTTTTGATATTTCACTTGCAGAGTTGAGCTTAGTTTTTGAATCTTTTGGTATCTCTAAAGATAGTATCAAAAGATTTAATGAGAATATACTTCTGGTAGAGAGTAACAGTGTAACCCAAGATCAATTATCTTCTATATTTCAAAGATTAGGTGGCTATATTCGATACGGTGAGGTACTGTCAGATCTCAATACTTTTCTTACCCCATATTTTGAGTACAAGAAAGTTACATACGGTATTTCTGTATTAGGCAAAAGTCCTCTTCAGATTAAGGATATTCAAAGGCTAGCGAATGAGATAAAGAGAGGTTTTAGAAGCTCAAATGTCTCGACAAGATTTATACTACCCAAAAGATTAGAATTAAATGCTGCTCAAATTGTGAATAATGATGTGTTAGAGAAAGGTTTTGAACTTTGTATTTTTGATAATGCTAACGAACGATTATACGGAAGAACCGTAGCAATTCAGGATATAGAATCTTTTGTGAATAGGGATCTGAATAAGCCTGAAGCAGATTTTGATATGGGTGTACTACCACAGAAGCTTGCTAGAATAATGTGTAACCTAACAGGCTCTAAAGAGGGCATTATATGGGATCCATTCTGTGGTAGTGGAACAGTATTAATGGAGGCAGCAGTCTTAGGGTTTGACATTTTAGGTACAGATATCGATTTAAGAGCGTTGGAAATAGCGGATAAAAATATTAGATGGCTTTCTAGCGAAAACTTGATAAATGATATTAAGTATAATCTTTTTCAATTAGATATACATAATGTCGAAAAAAGAGTAATTAAGGATTTGAAAAATACAAATATTAGAGCAATTGTATGTGAGCCCTTTATGGGGCCTGCGCAAACGAAGGTAATGAGTGAGTCCAAAGCAAATGAGCTAATTGACTCTGTCAGAGGTTTGTATGTATCTTTTTTTGATACTGTTGATAAGATAAGTAAAAAGGGGTTTAAGGTTGTATTAATACTACCTTCTTACAAAACAACAAAAGGGTGGTTAAGTATGAATATATCCGAATTCATTGGTAAAAAGTGGAGTGTCTTAAATAAACAGTATGCTAAAGGGGACTTGAAATGGGCAAGGATTAATAGTATTATTGCAAGGAATATTTTCATACTTGAAAAGAAGTAATTAAATTTAAATATACAGAGTAATGGCAAAAGTCGTAGGATCAGGCAGTGTTAAAATGGGTACTAATGTCGCAGGAAAGAGACTAGGCGTTAAAAAATATGAGGGAGAAGAGGTTGAAGCAGGAAACATTATTGTTAAGCAGAGAGGCTCTGTTTTTCATCCTGGAAAAAATACCTATTCTTCAAAAGATTACTCTATACATGCTAAAAGTAAAGGTCAGGTTAAGTTTCGAAGAATGAGTGGTTTTAAAAGAAACCAATACTATGTAGATGTGGTAGAATCTCTATAATAGAGATGAGTAAAGAAAGATTTATCCAAATTGAAAGTAAGAATGCCTTGTTAGAACTACTTAGAGAGGGTAGGGATTTTGAGCGTATATATCTTGCAAGTAGTGCGTATCGTGATGAAAAGACTAAAGAGATAGTTCAATTGGCAGAAGAAAAGAAAATTCCACTAATTAGAGTTCCTAAAAAGACCCTTATGAGAAGACTTAGAGCTTCTACTTCTGAGAGTGTTGTTGGAATGATGTATTCTCAAAATCAGTGGGATCTAGATGACCTTTTAGAGAGTATTTACAAAGAGGGTAAAATGCCTTTCTTTCTTATCCTTGATGATGTTAAGTATACCCAAAACATTGCCGCTATGATGAGAACTGCTTTTGCTACTGGGGTTAATGGAATCATTTCACACAATACTGAAACAAATTTGATTACAGATGAAACAATTAGAATATCTATGGGAGCAGCAGAGAGGATACCATTAGTAGAGATGAACCTATTTACTGCACTTAAAAGACTGTCTAAAGACGGAATTAAGGTATGTGCAGTACATATGGATGGTGAGGTTTACTTTAACTCTGATTTAAGAGGACCCATTGCTTTTCTTTTGGGATCAGAGGATACAGGTATATCTTCTGGAATGTTAGAGAGAGTTGCTCAAAAGGTCTCTATACCAATGAGAGAGGGTATTGGCTCACTTAATGTTAGTGTTAGTGCGGGTGTCTTAATGTATGAGAAGCTAAGGCAAGAGATCAGCTAATACTCGTTTGGATTTTCTATTCCTAATTTCTTTAACAGATTCTTTAAGTCTGTTTTACTCATAAAACGAATTATTATTCTTCCACCTCTGCTTAATCTTCTTACTGTAGTATTGTAGCCCATTTTCTCTGTTAGCATTTCCCCATATCTTAGTAGATCTGGGCTCTCTGTTTGTATGGCTTTGTACTTGGCTGATTTACCGTAATTAATCTTTCTTACTAATGCTTCTGTTTGTCTTACACTAAGTCCTCTTTTAATTGAGATATCTGTTGCAGCGATAAGTGACTCCTCATCTCTAATTCCTAGTAATGCTCTTGCATGGCCCTCTGATATTGTTTCATTGAGAACAACCTCTTTAACAGGGTCTGGGAGCTTTAATAGCCTCATCTTATTCGCAACTGTTACTCTATTTAATCCTACTTTCTCTGCAATTTCTATCTGTCCTAACCCAAACTCTTGTTGTAGTTGAGTAAATGCATACGCTTCCTCAATTGGATTGAGATCTTGCCTTTGAATATTCTCAATTAGTGCCAACTCCAACATTTGTTGTGGTGAGGATTCTTTGATAACGATAGGGATATACTTTAAACCTGCTAGCTGTGCAGCCCGAAATCTCCTCTCTCCTGCGATTATTAGGTACTTATCTGAATTTTTGTCTTTTGTAACAATTAATGGCTGTATGACACCACTTGTTCTAATCGAATCAGCTAGCCCTATTAACTCATCAGGGTCAATATGCATTCTGGGCTGATATGGGTTTGGGAGTATTTTAGAGATATCAAATTTTTCTTGGTAAGAGCTTGATGAATTATCAATTTGCTTTGAGTCAATTAATGCTGCTAACCCTTTACCTAATCTTTTCTCTTCCATAATGTATACTGTTTAAATTAAAAAAATCTTGATATAAATTCCTTGGCTAAATTATCATATGCACTTGCTCCTGATGATTTTGGATCATACTGAAATATGGTTTTACCGTAAGAAGGAGCTTCAGAGAGTCTTACATTCCTAGGGACAATAGTATTAAAGGCTTGATCCTTAAAGAATTCTTTTACATCCTTTACGACATTAGAGGATAATTTAGTTCTACTGTCAAACATTGTAAGAATTACACCACCTAGTTGTAGTGAAGGGTTAATGCCTTTAATTAATTTCATAGTATTAATTAACTGTCCCAAGCCTTCTAGAGCGAAGTATTCGCACTGTATTGGGATAAGGAGGCTCTCTGCAGCACTAAGTGCATTAATTGTTAGCAAACCAAGTGAAGGAGGGCAATCAATGAGGACAATATCAAAATCACTCTGAATATTTTCCAAAGCCTTTTTTAGTAGAGTTTCTCTAGAGAGTAGGCTAACCATTTCTACCTCTGCACCAGCTAATGAAAGGTGTGAGGGTACTAAAAAGAGATTTGGGGTAGAGGTTGATACAAAGACTGTTCGTATGGGGACTGAATTAATTAGTATGTCATAGATATTTTTATACGGTGCTTGCCCATCGCTATCCCAACTGTTTTTATCGAATTGCTGGGTAAACCCAATACCAGAGGATAGGTTGGCTTGAGGATCTAAGTCTACGAGAAGTACTTTTTTCCCTTGTTTAGCTAAAGCAGCTCCGAGATTTAAGGTTGTAGTAGTTTTTCCTACGCCACCCTTCTGATTAGCAATTACGAAAATTTTCATATTGATAATTTACCATGTTTCACAGACATAGTCCAATACTAATATGTCTGATGTTTGACTATTCTAAATTCTGAAAACGGAAAGTATACTATCCAGGCTTTTCCTTTTATTGAAGAGACTTTTACTGCACCAAATTCCCTTGAGTCAGAGCTGTTTCCTCTGTTATCACCACATACAAAGTATTCATCTTCTTGTATTGTAATAGTTTGTCCTTCATGCAAATATGAGCCACCATTTGTAATAACGGTTGAGTCTAGATATTTAGATTCATTCAAAAGCTTCCCATTTATATATATTTTCCCATCTTTAATCATTACTTCGTCACCTGGTATACCGATTATTCTTTTAATAAAGTCTTGAGTTTCTGAGAATTTGAATATAACGACATCCCCTCTTTTTGGTTCTGAAATTTTATATGTAATTTTATTAGCCATTAAAAATTCCCCATTTTTATATGTTGGATGCATAGAGTTACCAACAACTTCGTGTGGAGTCATTATGAACAGATACAAAACGATGGCTAGTACTAATGCAACGAGTATTGTTTCAATCAAGGAGTATATCGCTTTACCAATTGATCCTACAAACTGTGTTGCTTTACCCTGATTACTAATATCTTCTACTGGAATTTCGTACATTAATTTGGGGCATCAATTTATATTTACCGCTACGGGGAATCGAACCCCGGTTTACAGGATGAAAACCTGTTGTCCTGGACCACTAGACGATAGCGGCATACATCTAGTGATTTTACTACAGTAAAGACTTTTTGTTAAGCTCTTTTAAAAATTGTTGTTCTTCAGCAAAAGTAGCCCTTTGATATTCATTAAATTCCTTGTTGTAAATGTATCTTCTTTTACATTTACATTCTAGAAGATCTCTTCTCTCAGAGAGCTTTCCTAATTTTTTTGCCTTATCTAATGGCGCTGTACACCCAACACAGAGCCTTTTCTGTATCAATACTTTTTGAAATGGTGATATTAGCTTGCTTCCCATAATTGTGTTACTTAAATATATGCCGAGAAGAGGACTCGAACCTCCAAGGGATTTAACTCCCACTTGCTCCTAAGGCAAGCGTGTCTGCCAGTTTCACCATCTCGGCTTACTAGGTACTATTTTACTAAAAAGTTGCCTTAAAATCTATTTTTTAATTATTCACTATTTTTCTCCATCTAGGAGGATACATAGTTGAAGCATGCCTGCTATAAAGGAGTATTAATTAACTTTCTTCGTTGTTTCCAAAAACTTTCCCATATACTTTAACAAAACCGTTCTCAGTGTATTTTGCATTAGTAAGTACCTCTTTCTGACTTAGACTCTCAAAGCGGATATCATTACGCAAAGAGGAGAATGGAACATGCCTTTTACTTGCTTGTACATCAGTTGTATCTATTTCTTGCAACTCCTTTGCACTATCTAAGATTGTTTGCATCTGTGGTGTGAATGTATTTAATTCGCTATCAGTAAGGGATATTCTAGAGAGGTTCGCTATATGTTTTAATGTTTTTCTATCCATTTAATTTCTCTATTAAAACTAATCTTGCCTTATTAGGGTCTACACTCCCCTTAGTCTTTTGCATAACTTGACCAACTAAGAAACCAATAGAGGCTTCCTTGCCTGACTTATAATCCTCTACAGCTTTAGGGTTCTCTTTAATTATATCGTCTACAAGGGAATCAATGTTACCAGTATTTTCTTTACTTTCATTGATAGCATTCTCAATTAATACCCTTAAATCTTTTTTCTCTGTTAATGATTCTCTAAGGAGGGCCTCAGCTTTGTTTCTTGTTAATATTTTTTTCTCCGCCTCAGAAATTAAGTATGCTAGAGCTTCTTTAGGTATATTCTCTTCAGTAATTTCCATATTCATATCATTAGAGATTGAAAATACTGCGCTTGTAATCCAATTAGCAGCTGATTTTGCAACATCATGAGTAATTTCATTAGAGAGTAAAGCAAGCAACTCCTCAAAGTAGATAGAGACACTTCTGTCTGCTGTTAATACCTCAGCGTCGTAATCAGAGAGACCGAAGTCATTAATGTATCTTTCTTTTTTCTCATTAGGTAATTCAACTAATTCCTCACTAATTCTTTCAATATCTTCAGAAGAGATATCAATGACTGGAATATCAGGGTCTGGCATATATCTGTAATCATTTGCACTCTCCTTGGATCTTTGGAATTCTGTTACAGCTTTAGTTGCATTCCATCCTCTTGTCTGTTGAATTAAGGTTTCTCCTTTCTCTAACTCTTTAATCATTCTTTCTATTTCATAATCTATTGCTTTTTCTACCGCTGAGATTGATCCGATATTTTTAATTTCAGATTTAGGATTCAGTTTGTACTCTCCAATGGGAAGGATTTCTCCGTCTACATATTGCCATTTACCTTTTTCTTGAATTGAAACATTTGGTTCACATCTCATTTGGCCTTTCTCCATATCGGCATCAGAGATGTTTAAATATCTTACTATCTGTCGAATTTTGTTAGCATACTCTTTTGCTTGAAATGAGCTTCTAATGTTTGGTTTACTTACAATCTCTATTAATGGTATTCCTGATTTATCATAATCAATTAGGGAGTACTCATTTTCTCCCTGCTTATGATGGGTAGATTTACCTACATCCTCTTCTTGATGAATTCTTTCTATACCAATACTGTAAATATCCC
>CAZPFV010000016.1:0-14177 GCA_964585985.1 uncultured Candidatus Saccharibacteria bacterium | reverse complement strand
AATTTTTTACCATTTGTGACGAATAATTTCATCTCATTGCAAACAATTACTGCTCGCAAATCGTATTCATCTGTAGACCATGGTAATTGACCTAGATAGGTCATAGATCCCAATAGTTGGTTCGCAGCAATCTCTGCACGCTTAGCACTTGCTGTCTGCGAATTATTTAACCAGATAAAACCGGTTACTAGTAGCCCTGCTACCAAAAGAATTACAATAACACGAATCTTTTCTTTCATTTTAATCTCCTTTTTAATTCCAATTTCTTATTCATTTTCACTCCATATACAATATCTATAGTCATGAATAAATATCATATAGAAGTGAAAATCACTAAAGGGATTTCATTGAATAGATCTTTTTTAATGAGCAGTTTCCTTAATGTATTAAAACAAAAAAGAAAAGGATAGGCTAAACCTATCAATGCTTAATTATACCACAACACTATAGGGTTATAAAGAGTCCAAAACAGTATCCCAATTCAGTGTGTCTGTAAGGATAGTAGGCTTATCATTATCAACAATTACCATATATTCAAACATTACGCTATTACCACCCCTTTCTGTCATAGCTGACCAACCATCATCATCCAAAACCACCTTGCCACTATCATCTACTACCTGACACTCTATACAAATAACCATACCAGTAAGAAGTCTTGTTCCAGTACCCTTTATACCGTATGCAGGGATATCTGGTAAATCGTGTAATGTTTTACCTATACCGTGACCTACAAACATTTTTAAAATATTAAAACCATTATCTTTAGCATTCTTTTCCATTGTATATCCTAAATCCCCAGTATAGTTACCAGTAATTGCTAACGGTAGACACTCTTCAACAGCTTTTCTACCTACCTCAAGTAGTTTCATATTCTTACTATTAGGTTGACCCACACTCCAAGTCCAACAGTGATCAGTGTAATATCCTTTATATACAATACCAAAATCAATAGAAACTAAATCTCCTTTCTCCAATGGAATATCTTTAGGAATACCATGAACAGCAACATTATTTACTGAGATACAAGTATTAAAATCATAGCCCCTTACCTTCTTAAAAGCAGGTTTAACCTTATATTCCTTACATAACATACCTGCCATATTATCTATCTCTAACGGTGTAACTCCAACCTTAATACTACCACCCAATTCCTTTAGAATCTTTACTGAAATATTTGCACCCTCTTTAAGTATGTTTTCTTCCCTTTTGTTAGTAATAATCATGTCTTGATTATACCACCATTGTTAAGCAATGATATATAATTTTTCCTCTGCCCTAGTTACCGCAGTGTATAACCATCTAGAAAATGTCTCATCATCTGTCCTTGGAAATCTCTCTTCAAATACAACAACTTTTTTAGCTTGACTACCCTGTGCCTTATGAACTGTTAGTGCATATCCAAAATCAAAATAGTTCATATCTTGAATCCTGTGATCGTTAAGAGTAGGGGAATTAAATTGATCTATTGAAATCATTCCTTGAAAGGGATTATCCTCATAGTCCAGAAATATCTCAGATTCATAGTAGGCAAACCCTTTAAGTTTCTCTTTAGTGATGTAAAGTATACTCCCTGTCATTCCATTATATATATTACTATCCCTATTATTCTTTAAGCAGATTACCCTATCTCCAATTTGGGGAAGAGGAGAATCAAATTTAAGGCTTCGTATTTTATTATTTAAGTCAATTCTACTCTTGTTATATCCACACAAAATCATTGTATTATTATCAAATGAAGAGAATATATCCATTAAAATCTCTCCCGTGTTACTATCAGATTTATCTAACTTAGCAATATCCTCTCCATACTGCCCAAAAGGTATATATCCATCCTTTCTTGCCATTTCAGAAATAGCGATAATCGGATTACTAGACTCTTGGCGATATATCTCTTCCAATTTTAGCTGTGGATTCTCCATTAAATTAAACTCACTATTAACAGGAGGCAACTGGCCGTGATCTCCTACAGCTAAAATAGGGACATCGTAGCTGAGTAAGTCTTCCCAAATATCACTTGTTACCATAGATGCTTCATCTATGATTATTAAAGTGTATCTAAATTCTGAATTTGGTATTCTCTCCCAATCAATAATGTTACCTTTATTATCAACAACCGGTCTATATATTAACCTATGAATAGTCCCTATATAATCAGATGTATAAATAGAGTCATTCTCTTTCAACTTTCTTTCAAGTACTCTTGAGGCTTTTCCAGTGTAGCTACAGAATGCTATCTTTAAATTTTTATTTCTTTTATGTAATATTTCTGATATGTGACCAAGAATTGTTGTCTTACCTGTTCCAGCGTAACCACCCAATGTGATATACTGCTTAGATACTGTATTGCTCCAATCGATGATTGAGTTAATTACATTTTTTTGTTGTTTGGATAGTATCGGATTACTCATATAGTAATATAATATTATATTTTAGAGTCAAATGAAAAAGTTATTTATAAAAATTGTAACAATTACTCTTTCACTCCTTTTTATACTTACTCCTACTCTTACTAATGCTGTGCAATCTCCTAAATTGGGAACATACTTTACAGGTATAGGGTGCCCTTACTGTGCTAAGGTCTCTCCAAAACTACATGAGCAGGTAGAGAGTGGTTCATTAATACTTCTAGAGTATGAGATTTATAAGACAGTTGCTAATGCACAAATATTTAACACATATATTGATAACTACGATTTAGGTTTAGGTATTCCTCAGCTAATGTTTGGAAAAGAGAACAAGAATTCTGGAGATACACCCATACTGGATAACCTAGATACGATGATAGCACAGGCTCCTGCTAATACCGTATTCTTACAAGAGGGGGAATCTACAACATTTGATGACTTTAATTTGAATTCCCTAGGTAGATATCCAAAAATTTTTGCAAAGGATAGGGTCGTAGTAAGAGATTCCATCAATAATCTTACTGAGCAAGAGAATGAACAGATTAAGAGCTTCATATTTTCCCCTACTGTTGAAGAGGGGGTAGAGAAGTTAGAGGGCAAAAAAATAACCCCTGAAGTTGTAGCTACATCGGGAGTAAATCTAAAATATGAAAATGCTATTAAGATAAATGGATGGATATTGCAGTGGAATGGAGATGGTATTGAGGGTGCTGCTGGAAACGCTGAGGAAACAAATGGAAATGATTCTACTACTAACTCACAAGACTCTATTCAATTAAGTAAAATTTTATCTTTAGCTGTTGCAGACTCCATTAATCCTTGTGCTCTTTCAGTACTTGGATTAGTACTTATTTCAATAATTACATATAACCCAAGAAAGCGAAAACAGATTCTTTACGCTGGATTAGCCTTTGTATTTTCTGTCTTCATTATGTATTTACTTTACGGTGTACTTATCATTAAAGCCTTTGAGGTAATCCAATCTATAGGGAGTGTTAGAGAGTTTCTTTTTGGCAAATTAGGACTCAATTTAATACTTGGAGTAGGAGCCTTAATATTAGGAATACTTGGTATTAAAGATTACATATCATATAAGCCGGGTGGAGTGGGAACAGAGATGCCACTCTTTATGAGACCAAAAGTCACGAAATTGATAGCAAAGGTAACCTCTCCATGGGCTGCTTTTGTGATAGGGATCTTTGTAACACTATTCCTTCTTCCTTGCTCAATAGGTCCTTACATCATCTTAGGAGGTATATTGGTAACTGATGGTGTAGCTCAAGCCATCCCATCACTGCTTCTTTACAATTTGATTTTTGTTTTACCAATGTTTGCAGTAACGCTTCTTGTCTATTTCGGTACAAAGAAGGTTGAAGATGTTAATGATTGGAAAGACAGGAATGTAAGATATATGCACCTTGTTTCAGGCGTTCTTCTTGTCCTAATCGGTATCTTAATGATACTTGGTAAATTTTAGTTAATTAATTTCGAGTAATTCAACCTCGAATATTAAACCTGCATTACCTGGAATAGGTCCGCTCCCATACTCTCCGTATCCCATTGCGGATGGAATCTTTAGCTCTCTTACTTCACCAATTTTCATACCCAATACACCCTGTTCCCATCCTTCAATAACTCTTCCTTCACCTAATGTAAATGAAAAGGGCTCGCCCCTATCTCTAGAGCTGTCAAACTTACTCCCATTGCTTAATGTCCCAACATAGTGAACAGATACTATATTACCTGCTGTTGCCTCGACACCTGCTCCCTCTTTGAGTATAGCAATCTCTAACTCTGAGAAATCTTCTATATTAGTCATATTACTCTCTTCTAAATTTATATTATCCTGAACTACCGTATTTGGCAGGGATGATCCTTCTTTATTCAGAAATACAAAAATTCCAATAGCCAAACCAAATACCAATATTAAAGATATTACTACTGGAATTATCATGCTGTTTTGATTTTTGTCCATATTATTCTCTTTTAAGTTATCCTCCAAATATATCATATTTAATGATTTAATTGTTACTTAGACTTTGCTGTGATAGAATCATTTATGTATGAATAGTAAAGAAATACTGTATTTTGATACAGAAACAACGGACATTCAAAGCAAGGATCTCATTCAACTTGCCTTTATAACTGAGAACCGTAATATACATTTCAATATGTACTTTAAACCACTTCAGGAGATTTCATTTGGTGCAATGGCAATACATAATATAACTCCTGAATTTATTGCAGATTTTGATACATTCGAAGATGCTAAGCTTCCAACAGAGGGAATTGATCCAGAATTTACAGGCAGTTCATTAGTAGAGTATCTAAAATTCCTTTCACAAAAATATATTTGGGTTGCTCATAATGTTGCTTTTGATGTTGAAGTGTTAATGAAAAAGGGTATTGATATAGAGAATACAATATGTACATTAAAAGTAGCTAGAAACGCTCTTACAACCCCAGAGGGGAGAGATTTAGAAAGCTATAGCTTACAGTATCTCCGCTACTATTTAGGATTGTATAAAAATGAAAATCAAAAATATACAAGTGCCCATGATGCTCTAAGTGATGTACATTTCCTTAAAGAACTTTTTAAATTTCTACAAGAGAACAGTAAATTAAGTATTGAAAATATGGTTCTCATCTCCAAGCAACCTCAGGTTATGAGAGAGATGACTTTTGGAAAGTATATGGGCAAGACATTTGAGGAAATAGAGAGAACAGATAGAGAGTATCTAGAGTGGTTAGTAGAGAATATGCAGGATAAACCTGATTTACAATGGAATGCTAAATTAGCATTAGATCGTGGAATTAGAAATAGAACTCAGTCTCTTTTTTAACTCCTCTTTTAGCCTTACAATATCTTCCTTCTTAAATACGGAAATTAATATAAAGTCTTTGAACTCCTTACTTAGTTGTGATGTTACATTTTTCAAATCCTCTTGTGAATATATATCTGCCTTAGTGAATATAATGAACTCTGGAAGGGAGTAGAGTCCTTCAGAGATAGAGAGAAACTCCTTTCTCATCTCCTTATATGTCTTCATCAAATTCTCATTTTCTAAAGAGATACAGTGTACTAAAAGTTTTGCATACTTCGTATGCTTTAGAAATTGAGTACCCAAACCTTTACCCTTGTATGTACCCTCAATTAATCCTGGTAAATCCATTAATACATAGCCATCCATAATAGCAAGTTGAGGATATATCGTTGTGAATTCATAAGGAGCAACTTTGTATTTCGCATTACTTAAAGAGTTTACAATACTAGATTTGCCAACATTTGGATAACCTAAAAATATTGCATCAGATTTATAATTAAGTTCTAACTCTAATACCTTACTCTCTGATTCACCACCCCTCGTTCTTGATAATTTCCCATCCCAACCCTCTCCTCTTAGGGTAAAATTCCCATGTCCACCATTACCTCCATTCAGTATCTTAACCTTAATACCTTTCTCACTTACTGTTAAAAATTCTGTACCATCTTCATTAAAAATCTTTGTTATCAAAGGAACGTGTATTTCAATATCCTCACCATCTTTCCCTTTCCTTTTATTTTTCTCACCTTTTTCACCATCATTGGCTTTAAATTTTTTTAACTGTTCTAATTTTGTAAAATCATACACATTTACATCACCAACAATATAAATGTCTCCACCCTTACCTCCATCACCACCATCAGCTTTTCTGCTCCTATCAAAAGCTATAATTCCATCACCACCTCTACCAGATTCAATTGTTATTCTCGTTTTATCAATCATATACAGTATTCTATACTACTTTATCCTATATTGTAATCCTTTTTGACAAGATATTTTTGTAATGCTAACCTTAAAGACATTAGCAATTTTTAAAAAGCATATGAGAAACAGATTCTCTGTAAAGTTTGGAGGACAGTCAGGACAAGGGATAAATTCCCTTGGAAAATTTGTAAGCAAAGCTCTTAAGGAGCTAGGATATCATACATTTGCATATAGAGAGTACCCATCAATCATTCAGGGAGGATTCTCCTCATATCAGGTTGATTTTTCTCTTTTAGATGTTCTCTCTCCTTCAGAGAAGTGTAATATTCTAGCCTGTATAGCAAAAGAAGCCCTAGAAGAGTACATATTTTCTGTTTCTAAGAAAGGTATTGTCTTCCATTCAGTAGAAGACTTCACTTTCTCAAACAAGGCTCTCGCATATATTAAAGAGATGAGTATAAAGGTTGTATATATTGATGTTTTGGAGGTTACTCAAAGACTTGAAGCCCCTACAATAATGGGGAATATGGTTATGTTAGCAGGAATATGGAAGGTTCTAGGATTAGATCTTAAAGTATTACAAAAAATTGTAATTGATTACTTTGCAACTAAAGAGGGAGTCGATTTAGAGGCTGAGAAAAGGTGCCTAAAAGAGGGATACAGTAGCGAAGAGATTAAGGAATTTAGCATTAAAATACCTCCATCAAAAAGTAATCAATGGAAAAAATCATTGGTATTAACTGGAAACCAAGCACTCGCCTTAGGAGCGATAAGTGCGGGCTGTAGAGGATACTACGCATATCCTATGACTCCCGCTACCTCGATACTAGAAATATTGGGAGATACATATGAGAGTACCGGAATACTTGTTAAACAGGCTGAAAGTGAAATTACTGCAATACAGATGGCGATGGGGAGTATGTATATGGGTGCTAGAGCATTTACTGCAACATCTGGTGGAGGATTCGATTTGATGACTGAGAGTATTTCCTGCTCTGGAATGGCAGAGATCCCTCTAGTTGTTGTACTGGGACAACGAGCAGGCAGTGGAACAGGTGTTCCTACTTGGAGTGGTGCTTCAGACTTAAATGCTGCCCTTTACTCAGGCCACGGTGAATTTCCTAGATGTGTAATATCTACAAGTGACGCCATAGATAACTATGAATTAATTCAAGATGCATTCAACATATCAGAAACATATCAAATACCTGTAATCGTATTAACGGAGAAACATATAGCTGAATCCATTTTTAATATCTCGAAACTACCAAAACCGAAACCCATAGCTAGAGGTCTACTAGATAATGGAGTGAAGAGATATGAGATAACACGAACTGGAGTCTCCCCAAGATGGATTCCTAAATCAGGCAAAAAGACCTACCTCACTAACAGTGATGAACATAATGAATACGGTATTAGTACAGAGCAGGAGAATGATATTATTAATATGTCTGAAAAAAGAGCAAGGAAGATAACATTTCTTAAAAAGAACCTACCCGAACCTAAATATTACGGCCCTAAAAAACCTACAACCGTATTTGTAGGAATCGGAAGTAGTAAAAATGCAGTATTAGATGCAATGAAACAGAGTAAAAGAAAAATCGGCTTCCTACACTATAAATATGTATATCCTTTGAAATATGACAAAATACTTCAGTTTAGTAAACAGGGGGCTAAGATTGTATTAATCGAGAATAATCAAAATGGCGGATTTGGGAAATTAATTAAGACAGAATCAAACTTCTTTATCACAAACACATTAAACAAGTTTGATGGAAGGCCGTTTTTTGTTGATGATATTTTAGAGTATTTAAAGCAATGAAGGTAGAAATACAAGATTACAATACAGACATAAAGAATACCTGGTGTAGGGGATGTGGTAATTTTAATATCCATATTGCACTTAAAAAGGCTCTTGTTGATTTAAAAAAGCACCCAAGTGAAGTGGTAATATCTTTTGATATAGGGTGTAGTGGAAACGGTGCAGACAAGATAGATGGGTTTAGAGTAAAGGGACTACATGGAAGATCTATCCCCTTTGCAGTAGGATGTCATCTTGCAAACAGGAATATGACTGTACTCGCTGATATAGGGGATGGAGGATGCCTACATGAGGGTATAGAGCACCTCATTCACGCTATACGCTCTAATTACAATATGACAATACTGATTCATAACAACGAGAATTTTGCACTCACAACAGGGCAGATTACTTCGACAACCAAAAAAGGAAAAAGAATGTATGCGTTCCCCCATGGAAAAACAGAGGGTGATATTAATATTGGTGAGTTAGTACTAAGTCTTAACCCAAGCTTCTATGCGAAGGGCTTTTCTGGAGACCCTATACAGCTCTCTGAAATCTTAAAAGAAGGTATAAGGCACAAGGGTTTAAGCATTATCGAAATTATACAGGTGTGCCCCTCGTATAACCCCGAAAATAGTTTGGAATTTCTCAAGAGTAAGATATCTACTACTCAAAGCAGTGACGATATTAATGTTGCAAGGAAAAAAATATTAAGTAAGGATAAAGTATATACAGGAGTATTGTACAGAGATAAAAAGAAAAAAGATTACTACTCTCAATTAAAGAATAGGAGCAATAAAACAACTGAATTAGTAAATGAGGTTACTACTCATTCAATATCATCTATTTTATCTGGTTTAGATTAAAGTATGAAAGAATCTGTCCTTTTTCCCAAAAGTGTCGCAATTGTTGGAGTATCACAAGAGAAAGAGAAAATAGGTAGAGTAATCTATGACAATGTTTTGAATGGTGGATATAGTGGTAAAGTATATCCTGTTAATCCTAAATACAAAGATATTGAGGGTAAAACCTGCTATCCCGATTTATTAAGTATTGGAGGTAATGTTGATATGGTATGTATCGTTATTCCCTCTCAATTTGTAGAAAGTACAATTGATGATTGTATTGAAAAAAAAGTTGAGAGTGTAATTATCATCTCTGCAGGGTTTAAAGAAACAGGCCAAGAGGGTAAAGAGTTAGAAGAAAGGATTGCAAAAAAATTACAAGAGGCTGGAATACGCCTTTTTGGACCAAACACATTAGGAATTATAAATAATAGTATTGATCTTAATCTCTCGTTTGCTAGAGAGAACCCAGGTAAAGGTTCAACGGCTTTCATATCTCAGTCTGGAGCCTTCTGTACGGCCATCCTAGACTTAGCATTAAGAGATAATATTGGATTCTCAAAAGTAATTTCAATTGGGAATAAGGCAGATATCTCTGAGAATGAATTGATTGAATATTTACAAAAAGATAAGGACAGTAATTCCATTGCAATATATTTAGAAGAGTTTAAAGATGGAAAAGATTTTGTTGAAATTGCTCAAAATTCATCAAAACCAATGATTATAATAGCACCAGGAAGCTCCCAGAAGGGCAAGGAGGCAATATCATCACATACTGGTTCATTAGCAACATCATACGATACAACACTGGCTGCCATTAAAAAAGGCAACCTAATCAAAGTAGAGAGCTCTGAAGAGCTTTTTGACTGTATTAAAATTATAGCTTCTAATAAATTACCAAAAGGAAAAGGCGTAGCTATTGTTACTAATGCAGGTGGCCCAGGGATAATGGCTACTGATTTTACTGAAAAATTTGGCTTAACTATAGCTGAGATTGGAGAGAAAACTAAAGAAAAACTATCTAAATACCTTCCTTTACAATCAAATATAAATAACCCTATTGATATTTTAGGAGATGCCCTATTAGATAGATACGAATATACTATTAATACATTAATTGAGGATATTGCAGTAGATTGCGTAGTTGTTGTTTTGACTCCTCAACTTGTCACAGATATTTCGGGTGTTGCTAAAAGTATTGTTGATATTCAAAAACAAACATCAAAACCCATCTTTTCCTGTTTTTTGGGTGGGAAGGATATAGAGGATGGACATCAAATCTTAAGATCATACGGTATGTTCGTATCAAATAATATTGAGGATAGTATCAGATTGATAAGTATGATAACAAACTATGTAATCGCAAAGAATAATCATAGTGTTAGGAAGGTCTCTGACCTTCAAACAAAAGGAAGACATAGAAAGGCTCTAATAGAGGAGCTAAGAGATGATGTTACTGTTTTGTCAGATGAATTAACATTTAAAATCGCTAAAGAGGTTGGTATACACTTACCAGCTCAATTAATAACGGCTAATATTAATGATGCTATTGAATTCTCAAGCAAACACTTTCCTGTTGTAATCAAGGCAACCTCAAAGGATATCGCACATAAAACAGATTTTAAAGGTGTCTTTTTGGATATTCGTACAATATCCGAGCTACAAACAAAATTTGAAATGTTATCTCAAAATATTCAAAAAGCAACAGGGAAAAAATCTCCTGATATCTTAATACAGGAAATGATTGAACCGAAGCTAGAATTTTTCATTGGAGCAAACAGAGAAGGGGACTCAAAGATTTATGAGAAAGATGGTCTAGGTTTTGGTCACCTAATGGCAATCGGGCAAGGTGGTATATATACAGAGATATATAAAGATATAGAGCATTTTCTAGTACCTGAAAGTATTAGAAATATCACAAACACATTAAATGCAACTAAGGTTATTAAAATAATAGATGGATATAGAGGCAAGGCTGCCCTTCCTAAACAGAAGTTAATAGAGATGATAGATAAGGTACAAAGGATGCTCGTGACCTATCCTGAGATTGTAAGTATTGATATGAACCCTGTCATCATTACAGAGAGTAGGGTAGTTGCTGTAGATTTAAAAATATATATTAAGAGTTAACTATTTTCTTAATCTCATCTGCATACTCCTCTTTTCGCATACCGTTGGCAACAACTGCTTGTATATAGCTTAGAGAGTCTCTAATAGTAAAGACTTCACCATCTAGATACTCTGTATATACATCCATCTCTTGTGCCATATCATCAATTGCTTTTGAAAAGAATAACTCATTATTAATCAGTCTACCTGTGTGTAAATATTTAAAAATATCATATGACACTATATATCTACCAACAGATGCAACCGTAGAGGGTGCTTGCTCTTTGGTAGGCTTCTCAATCAAGGATTTTACTGTACCTTTCTGCTTATCCTTGAAATCAATAATTCCATAATTTGATACATCTGCTTTTTCAACATTCATAGTAGCGATAACTGCACCAGAAGTACCCTTTGATTCATAGCTCTCTTTTAGCTGACCAATTGCTGGCTTCTGGGATAGGATAAGGTCACTACCATAGATTACTGCAAAGGGTTCACCCTTTGTGATCCAGGGCTTGGCTGTTAGAATAGCACTTCCACTACCGTACGGTAGAGCCCTGTTCTGTCTAACACTAATTACACTTGCCTTACCAAAAACCTCTCCAAACCTTTTGTATCTCTCTTCTTTCCTAGTATTAACTAGGTGTGTCTCTAAGTCAGGCCTACTATCAAAATAATCCTCTATTGCGTTATTCCCAAATGATGTGATAAGAATGATTTCATTTATACCAGAATCTATACACTCTTTAACAAGCTCATGTATAATTGGTACCTCACCTATAGGTAGCATAGCTTTAGGAATACTTTTACATATAGGTAAAAATCTAGTTGCATAACCAGCTGTTGTTATAATTGCTTTTTTAACATCCATACAATATATATAATTTATTTTAATTAATTGTTTTTCTCTTAGAAGAGGCCGTTATAAAACCCATAAAAAGAGGGTGGGGTGCTAGGAATCTACTTTTTAACTCTGGATGGTACTGTGTAGCAACAAAGAAGGGATGAATTTTTTGATCTAATTCAATAGCTTCAATTAATTTACCATTTGGACTCTTTCCTGAAAATATTAACCCCTTTTTCTCAATCATAGCTTTATAATCCATATTAAATTCATATTTATGCCTGTGTCTTTCATTTACGATAGGAAGTTTGTTGAATAATTCATTGGGATACTTTCTATAAAGGGAATCTAATAATGAATTGCTCTTTACTCTACATGGCCATGCTCCTAATCTAGTTGTACCATTATATTTCCCATCACCATTACTTATTTCCTGTTTCTCTTTTAAATGAATTACTAAGTTTTTCGATTTAGAATTAATCTCCTGCGAATTAGCATCCTCTATTTTTAATACATTTCTTGCAAACTCTATAACAGCCATCTGCATACCGTAGCTAAGACCTAAATATGGAATATTGTTCTCTCTTGCTATCTGAATTGCCTTTATTTTCCCCTCTGCACCTCTGCTTCCCCATCCTTGAGGAACAATCAGACCATCCATCATTAATATCTCTTTCTCTAATTTACTGTCCTTCTCTAAATCTTGAGCAAATATTCTATGAATATTCGCTTTATAGCCCAACTCCCATGCTGCATGATCAATAGCTTCTAAAACGGATACATATGAATCCTTAAGATCAAATTTACCACTTTTAAAATACTTCCCAACTATACCGATATTAATACTTTTATCAATTTGTTTCATTTTTTCAGTTTTTTGCTTCCACTCTTTTAAAAGGGTTGTCTTTTTAGGTTTCAATTTCAATTTAGTAAGAATGTTTTTACCAATGTTGGATTCCTCAAAATTAATAGGTATATCGTAAATACACTTGGAGTCAGGAGCAGAAATGATGTGATCTGCAGGCACAAAGCAGTATCGTGACAATTTCTCTTTTCTTAGATCATCTATTCCTGTACGTGACCTTGCTATCATAAAGTCAGGATGGACACCGTGGCTATTAAGTAATTGTGTAGAAATTTGTACAGGTTTACTTTTCATCTCTCCTAAAGAACCTGGAACTGGTAGATATGATACATGAATATGGATTACATCGTCTGGATTTTGGATCTTCATTATCTTGTTGGCCTCTAAAAAGAGAGCGTTACTAACCTCTCCAACTGTACCCCCGATTTCAATAATAGCTATTTCAGCCTTACTATCTTTAGTTACACCTTTAATCCAATTAATTATTTCATCTGGGACATGGTAATCTAAACTTACCCATTTGCCATCATATGCAAGAGATCTTTCATCCTTTATTACCTTCTCTAGTACAGCCCCACATGTCATTGAATTACGTCTAGAAAATGATTCATTAACAAATCTTTCATAACTACCAATATCCATATCAGTCTCAAAGCCATCTTCCAAAACAAATGTCTCTCCATGCTCTAAAGGATCCATAGTACCCGCATCTACATTAAGGTATGGATCAGCCTTAATCATAGTGATTTTAAAGCCGTAGGATTTTAAAATGAAAGCAATGGAGGAAGCGGAGATTCCTTTCCCTATACCAGAAATCACTCCTCCAGAAACAAATATGTACTTGCACATGGTTGTAAGGTACTTAGGTTATTGAATATCGTATATTTAAAATTTCAAAAAGTCAATTATTAATATATTCTTCTCTTTCCAGTACTATTCCACTCATCTACCAATTTAGAGGTATGTTCAGAATCAATCCTTTTCATCTCCAAGCCCTTGTTATTCCCTTTTTCATCATTGAAACCCATATTTAATGCATCTTTGTATGTATTACCGTAATACACTTTTTTAATCTTTGCCCAATTTATTGCACCCATACACATCTTACAAGGTTGCCCAGTAGTATATATCTCACAATCAGAGAGATCGTATACTTTAAGCTTCTTACTAGCCTCACGTATTACATTAATCTCAGCGTGACATGTTGAATCATTATCCTTAAGTACAGTATTATGATTCTTTGCAATTACTTTACCATCTTTCACTATTACTGCACCGAAAGGACCACCGTGTCCCTTCTTCATACTTTTTTGAGCTTCCTGTATTGCTAAATTCATAAAATTATTCATAGATGGGGATATAAAATTAAAATTTTCTTGAAAAATCTACTCCCTCTGAATCGATAATTTTGCCACTCCTACCTAAATCCTTCTCATATCTAGAGGCGTAATCCTTGTACTGTTTAACCCTTTTAATTCTCTCGCTTAATGGGTATTGATAATCCATGCTAGGCCCATTAACACAACCACCTTCACAAGAGAGAATATCTAGGA
>CAZPFV010000015.1:10389-14372 GCA_964585985.1 uncultured Candidatus Saccharibacteria bacterium | reverse complement strand
AAAAAAGATATGAAAGATCATATTGCACTAATATATAGATATTCAAACCCCTACAACCCCAAACTTACCTTCTACACTGAAGATGACTTCTTAATAGAGACAGTAAAGAGTGAATTTAAATATAACAATAGTATTAAAACAGACCTTGTACTACATCCGTACAAATTATCAGATCCATATCTAACAGGATATATCTCTATAGAAAATACAGGTAATACAATTTTAGATACATTCTCAATATCAAGCTCTAAACCTGATTTAACCAACTATATCGACTATATTGAAAATAATGGAAACATTATCCTACTCCCAAATCAAAAATATAATATAAAGTTTAATATCCCATTTGATAAAATTGAAGATCAAATGTTTGTCATTATGAATGCATCCGCAGGAACAGATGTGATTAGTAATGTATACATAGAGAAAGAGATAGACTTACTAAGCGATTATAAAGAATTAGACACACTTGCAAAACTACTCTCTATTTTATTTTATGTCGTTTTACTACTGGGTATATATTTTATTGTAAAAAAGGTAAACTTAAGGAAGAATGTATAGTCAAACAATTATTACATTGATAATACTGCTTCTAATATTTCTTCTCTTTTTTGTTGCATATATAAATAGCAAAAAAATACCTCTTAAAAAGAAAGAAAAGGTTTTTGAAAAATTAGAAGAGTTACATTTACAAATCAAAAGTCCTGATGACTACGCTCGAAGAGATGCCGTTATTAAATTAGATAATTTGATGTCAAAAGCATTCGAAATACGGTATAAAAATGGAAAAAGTTGTGGGGATAATTTAAAAATATCAAAAGGTATATTTGACAAAAAACTATACCAGAGACTTTGGGATGTACATAAAGTGCGTAACGAGATTGTTCATAAAGATGAAGATGTTTCTCAATCTGAAGCAGAAGAGATATATAAGGTATATAAATTAGGAATTAAACAGATATTAAAATGAAAAAAATATTAGCCGCCCTACTTCTTCTCTTTGTAGCATTTCCTGTCTTTGCTCAGGAGGAGGTTCTAATGCTTGAAGAGGATAGTATTGTACAAGTTGAAGATCAGAAAACAGGCAATATGAAGAGTAGTAACCAATACTTTGAATTGGAGCTTAAAAAAGGCACCCAAAGCCCTATAAATAAGAGTATCCCCTTCACTGTATATATTACCCCAAAAATCGATTCATCAAAGACTCAGATACTTTGGAATACTTCAACGGTCTTTGACATAAGCAAATCACACAAAGAGTTCGAATCCTTAAAGAAGGGAGAAACATACTCTTTCTCTGCTACTTTCAGTCCTAAAAAAGCAGGCTCATACGACATTACTGTTAATGTAATATCATGGCAATTTGACTCAAACAAATCAAATAGTGTTAATTACCATATCTCACTGAATGACTCTTTAGTTTTACAACCAGTGGACACAATGTATACGATATATATTGGAGCTATGATATTGGGGATACTTTTACTCTGTATAGGAATTATCTTATTAATTCGTAAAGGGATAACTTTATTAACTAAAAAAGCTAAAAGCTGGTTTACTCCCCCGTATTAATAACTCTCTTTATCTTATCAATCTCCTCAGTAATGCTTTTTTGGGTACTCTCAATGCGTTTTAAACTATCAGATACGATAGTTACTGATGAAGATGAGATGAAATATTCTACTGATTTATCCAATACTTCAGAGATCTTAAAAAGAATTTCTAAACTTGGGTATGACCTGTTTGACTCGTATGAGCTAATTGTTTTATCAGAAAGGCCCAAAGCAAGTCCTAAGCCCCTTTGAGAGAGACCTTTTTCCAGCCTTGCACTTTTTAATTTTGATGCAAACTGTTTGATATCCATACTATTAAAACAAAGCTTCAATAATATCAATTAGCTTTTGTTTAAAAGTTTTGGGTTTACTTTCCTTATGAGAAGCTACTTCCTTTTTGGGGTAATCAATATTGTAACCCTCTGTAAATTTCTCAAGCTGTGATGGTATGTCATACGGATTATTCGCCTTTTCTCTTAATTGCTCAATTAGGATATTTTTCTCATTTAATAGCTTTTGTAACTCTATAATTTCCTGTTTAGTATCCTCAATTTTTTGTTGAAGTTTACGTTCTGAAATTCTAACGCTCTTTAACTCTTCACTTACGCCAGGAAATTTTATAGCCTTCTCCAATAAATCCTTATGCTCCTTGGACTGAACTAATTTAGCACGAATACCATCTTCTTTAAGTATTCCATATCTATAATACGCCATCTCCCTACTACTTGGCTCTCTACCTAAAACTTCCTGAAACACCTTTTCAATCATTGGGATTTTTTCTTCTTGCGATATACCTCTAGGCGAAGATCTACCACCTGTGCTGAAATCATCATTTTTATCCTTAAAAAAATCTTCCCCTGTTATCATAGGTAATTATACAGCAAACATAATGAAAAAACAGTAAAAGCGGGAGACGGGACTCGAACCCGCAACCCTCTGTTTGGAAAACAGATATTCTAACCATTGAACTACTCCCGCTTACTTACAATTACTTGTTACTTTCCTCTTCTTCCACCTCTACTGCACCCTCTTCTGGGACTTCTACTTCGTCAGTTTCATAAATATCCTTTACATTGCCAACCTTCAGAGCTCTTCGACCAACTCTACCTCTTAAATAGTACAGTTTTGATTTTCTCACGACTCCCCTTTTAATAATTTCAATTTTTTCTAACATAGTAGAATGAAGAGGAATAATTTTCTCAACCCCTACTCCGTATGAAATTTTTCTAACTGTAACAGTTTTACTTAATCCAGTACCCTTTACACCAATAATAACGCCTTCAAAAATCTGTATCCTTTCTTTGTTTCCTTCCTTAATCTTTAAATGCATTTTTACAGTATCACCGACTTTTACAGCGGGTCTTTTCTTGTATGAGCTCTTTTCAATTTTTTCCAATATCTCGTTATTCATAACAGTAAACATAATATTTAATTAATAGCGGCTTCGTATTATAGAATAAATTTGCAAAATATGCCACAATGTATATTAGAAACTGCCATGAAAAAGAAAAAAAAGGTTTTACTAATAATAATGGATGGGCTTGGGGCTGCACCAGCAGGTAATGGGAATGGCGTTGTACTGGCCAATCCTCAAAATCTTTCATCTCTTTGGACTACCTCTCCACATACCTACCTTATGGCCTCTGGTGAATCCGTTGGGCTTCCAAAAAACGTAAAGGGTAATAGTGAAGTTGGTCATATGAATATTGGTAGTGGTAGAACTGTAACGCAAACTCTTCCTAGAATTAATAATTCCATTGATAAGGGTAGATATTTTAATAATAATATTCTGAGAGAAGCCCTTGATTATGCTGTAAAAAATAATTCTAGGGTACATCTTCTCTCTTTGGTAAGTGAGGGGGGAGTACACGCCCACACCAATCATATAATAAAGAGTGTTGAGTTTTTTTCAAGGAATAATTTCCAAGGTAACCTCTTTTTACATGCTTTTACTGATGGAAGAGACTCTCCTGTTAATGATGCAATAAGGAATTTAAATCTAGTTCAACAATGTTTGGATAGCTGTGGAATAGGACAAATAGCTACTCTTTGTGGTAGAGCATGGGCGATGGATAGAAACAGAAAGTGGGAAAGAACAAAGAAAGCATACGATCTTTTAGTAAGAAATATTGGAGAAATTTGTGGATCTTACTCTCAATGCCTTTTAAATTCCTACTCTAAAAATATTTCAGATGAATATATTTCCCCTACCCTGCTAGTTAAGGATAGTAATATTCGCAGGGGTGATGTAGTACTCTTTTTGAATTTCAGGCCTGATAGGGCTCTACAGCTCTCACAGGCACTCTTTTCAGAGGAGTTCAGTGAATTCCAAAGAGAAAATATATTCCCCTTCTTCTTTGCAAGTATGGTTGAGTACAAAAAAGGGTTTCCTAAAAAAGTTCTTTTCCCTAAACAGTATATAAATCTCCC
>CAZPFV010000015.1:0-10289 GCA_964585985.1 uncultured Candidatus Saccharibacteria bacterium | reverse complement strand
GCAACCATCAAGGCTGTTTCAACAGTTGATTACTGTGTAGGTAAATTAGTTAAAGAGTTTATAGCAAGAAATGGAGTGGCCATAATTACATCTGATCATGGTAATGCAGAAGAGTTAATTAATCTAGATACAAACCAGATGGATACAGAACACTCTTTTAACCCAGTACCATTAATAATATCTGGGATACCCACTTCTACTAACAAACTAAAATATGGATCCCTAAAAGATATCGCACCCACCATACTTGAAATAATGGGTATACCCATACCATCAGAAATGACTGGATTATCCCTTCTTTACCCTAGCACTCAAGGCATTTTTAACTCCCCTACCTATGTATAGGAGAACTCCTACTACTAAAATTACAAGTATCACCTTCTCATATTGGGCAACCCACGTACCAACTGTATCCCAATAATCACCTAGAAGGTATCCCGTATATACTAGTAATATATTCCAGAGTAAAGTACCAAGTACTGTATATGTACTAAACTTTAGAAAATTCATCTTAGCAACACCCGCAGGGAAAGATATTAATGTTCTAACAATCGGAATTAATCTACCAAAGAAGACTACGTTATTCCCGTACTTATCAAAAATAGTAAACGCCTTATCTATATCATTTTTTTGAATAAAGAAATACTTTCCATATTTATCCAAAAATTTCAGTAACGGTTTTTCACCCCATTTACCAATTATATAGAATGGAAGAGAGCCTAAATATGCAGCTATAGTTGCAACAAATATAACTAAATAAATATTCATTGCTCCGTTTGATGCTACAAAGCCAGAGAAAGGGAGTATAATTTCGCTAGGTATAGGTGCAAAGAAGCTCTCTAAAAATACTGCTATAAATACTCCTAGATAGCCAAACATGCTAATTGTATTAACAAGCCAATCAATAATACTTTGAATCATGAATAGAATTGATAAAATTACTCCTCTGATGATATATCAAATATCACTGCATTACCAATATTAATTTTGTTTAATTTCGAAAATCCAGAATTTACTTCTAAAACATATTTAAAAGGCTCTGAAGGTAGGAAAGAAACACACTCATCCTCTGTACACGGAGAAATTTCCTCTAAAATATCTACAATATAGAAAGTTTCATCTATATATATTAAATCCAGTGCAATATGCATATCCTTCATCCAAAAAGGGTATGCTCCCTTACTTTCAAAAACAAAAAGCATCCCTTGATAATCTCCTAACTCCTCCCTATTTGACAATCCTTGTGCCCTTAGCTGCTCAGTATCTACAACCTCGACATCAACATGCACTCTCTTTCCCTCACTATTTAAAAGCTCTAATGTGTCCTCTTTCTCCCCTCCTTCATTAATTACAATAGCCTTATCAAGTGAAATATCAAACAATCCATACCTATACTGAATGTAATATAGCATACCTCCAACAAGCAAAAGATACAGCAAAATTTTCAATTGAGTATTCATATCTTAAATATATCATATCAGGGATAAAATTTTGGAAACAACTAGACATAAAAAAATATATATTGTAAAATGCGTTCGCGATAAATTGCATCCAAAATCACATGCAAACATTTGAAAAACATCTAAATCCTTTACACACAAGGTTAGATAGCATAGGTGATTATTCAAATATTTCCCCCAGTAGTAGGCTAGAGCAAGAGGAGTATCCTCATCTAAAAAATGTAACAAATATTAATACCTTTGTTTCTAAAAAAATGATTAAGAAGCTCCATGATTTAGAAATTGAATTAGAAGAGCAAGCTAAAATTATTGCAATGGAAACAGATCTTGATTCAAGAAAAGAGGCTGTAGGAGTGTACAACAAAATACTTAAAAGTATTTCTGAGTATATAGATAGAATAAATAGAGAATTAATGAAAGTAGATTCACCCTACTTTGGTAAAATACTTTTCAAAACTGTCATTAAAAATTCTCAAAGAGAACTCCCAGTATATATAGGGAAGTTCGCTCTAATGGACCCCGAGTCATATCGCCCTCTAGTCAGCGATTGGAGAGCACCAATATCAAATATATATTATGAAAATACTGGTCCTGCTAATGATTTGAAATATGAGACACCATTGGGTATTCAGTACGGTGATTTAATTCAGAAACGACAATTTAATATTTCAGAAGCACGCTTCAATCACATATATGACGCGAAAAGTGGTAATGCCGCAGCCGATGAATTTCTCCTAGCTCAACTAAATCAAAGGCTTGGAGAAAAGTTGCAAGATATTGTAGCAACAATCCAAGAGCAACAGAACAAAATAATAAGGGAGGAGATAAATAAGCCCGTCGTTATACAGGGTGTTGCTGGTAGTGGTAAAACCACGATTCTGTTACATAGATTAGCTTATCTATTCTATACGTACAAAAAGGAAATTCTTCCCACAAAATCCTTAATAATCGGTCCTAATAAAGTGTTCCTTGATTATATTTCAGATGTATTACCCAGTTTAGGTATAGAGCATGTAGAAACAAATACATATATGTTCTGGGCTAAAAATATTTTAGGTTGGGACGATTCATACATCCTTCACCCTGATGAAGATTTTGAAATTAAGGAGTACAAAGGGTCAGAGGCCTTTATTAATATTTTGGATTCATATTTTGAAGAGTTTGAATCAGATTTACTTGATAACATACCGTATATCCAAAAACAAATAATTAGAGAGCGCTACTATGAATTAAAAGAGGTTCATCCCTTCATTACAATGGATGAGAGATTAATTCTCTCCCTGGAATATGCATTTGTCCAGAAACAGTTTAAGGAAAAAATGACTGGAAGCTTTAGGAAAGGGGATCAATATGAAACAGAAAAAAAGAAAGATATAATTAAATACTTCAACAGAATGACCCTACCCATTGAGGTCTATCGCAATATGTTTAAGAAAGGATATGTTAGTAAAAGCATTAGTAAATATACCCTTGAAGGTGTTGTAAGATCAGGGAAAAAGAAAAAATATAGAATGGAAGACCTCGCCCCTATCCTATACCTTCATCTTAAAATCCACGGTCATTCTCAGCATGAAAAGGATTACATCATGCTAGATGAGGCACAAGACTTAAGTCTAGTTCAGATATTAACCTTACTGCAGATAGCAAAAAATCAAAACATTACAATAGCGGGAGATCTAGCACAATCCATAATACCACCCTTCTACATTAGGGATTGGAAAGATGTGATTAAACTCTTTAGTAAATTTGATGTAAAGGATTACTCATACCATCAGCTCAATAGATGTTACAGAACTACAGTGGAAATAATTGAGTACGCTAATAAAATATTCAGAGATAGATTCCCTAAAACATACACACTTCCAGAAGCAGTATTAAGACATGGAGAAGATATTAAAATCTTACATAACAACAACGATATATTACACTCAAATGAAAAGGATCTTCTCAATCTCATATTACTAATAAAGGAGCAGTTTGAAAAAGGCAGTGTAACATGCGGATTAATATGCCCAAATAAGGAGTACGCTCAAAAGGTTTACGAAAGAATTAAAATATACCAAGAGAAATTGGGAAAGGAAATAATTGATTTTACAAGAGAAGACTACAAAACAGGATTACTAGTACTTTCAGTTGAAAGTGCGAAAGGATTAGAATTTGATACAGTAATACTCCTTGATGTAAACAGTGAGTCCTACCCCAACACAGAGCTCTCAACTAGACTCCTTTATGTTGCAGTTACAAGGGCACTACACCGATTAATTATAATTGAGAATAGTAATAGATCTCCATTATTAATATAATGAAAATATGAACTTGTACGGCATATTAATAGGCATAGGTGTAGTAATCGCAATAGAGTTAATTAAAAGAAAGAATTCGCAAATTTCATATGTAGATATACTCATTATACTTCTCTTTACCCTTTTAGGGGCAAGAATACTTTTTCTTCTTAACAATATTTCTGAAATAAGGCAGGGAGAAGTGAATCCAATCGCCATTTGGGATGGTGGCCTTGCCTTCTATGGAGGATTAATTGGCCTCCTTATATCAATACTCCTTATCTCCAAACAGAAAAAAGTCTCACTCTTTACCCTCTCCGACAGCATCTTACTCTTTCTGCCCTTAGCTCATGCAATCGGGAGAATAGGAAACTTCTTTAATTATGAGCTCTACGGCAAAGCCACCACTCTCCCTTGGGCAATATATATACCAACTCAATATAGAGTAGTAGGATATGAACAGTTTGAATATTTCCATCCCCTCTTCCTTTATGAATCTATCCTAAACATAGTAAATTTCATTTCTCTATTACTTATAAATAAAAAAATGAAAACAAAAGGATTAACTACAGGCATATATTTAATAAATTACAGTTTAATACGCCTCTTCCTAAATACCTTAAGAATTGATAAAGAGTATTTTCTAAATATGGAAACATCTAACATCTTTTCATTTGTTTTTTTAGTTACTGGTATAATTATTATATTCAGTATTATGAAAAATAAAACTAAACAACTGTAAGTGAAAGGCCAAAACTATTTCTATCCTTTTCACTTTTTTGATAAAATCACTCAATAAAATATCACAACAATTCGAATTGAAAAACTTAGGAATATCACAAATTAAAGAGAAACTTCTGAAAAAAGAGTTCTCATCTGAAGAAATCACTCGGTACTATCTTGATAAAATAGAAGAGAAAGATAAAGAAATTAACTCCTTCATTACACTATCGAAAGAGAAAGCTTTGGAAAATGCCAAATATTTCGATAATAACTTCGAGAAAGAGAAAGATAAAAAGCTAGGTGGTATTCCTCTTGCTGTAAAAGATGTTTTCTCTACAAAAGGTCTTCTCACTACTTGTGCATCACATATGCTCCATGAATATATACCCATATATGAATCAACTGTAACACGCAAGCTTTTAGAACAGGGGGCCATATTTTTGGGTAAAACAAATCTAGATGAATTCTGTCATGGATCATCAACAATTACCTCATATTATGGAACAACTAGGAATCCACATAATCTAGAAAGGCTACCTGGTGGTTCTAGTGGTGGATCAGCTGCTGCTGTTGCTGCTGACTTTTGTGCAGGTGCACTGGGTACTGAAACTGCAGGCTCAATTCGACAGCCTGCTAGCTGGTGTGGAGCTGTTGGACTAAAGCCTACTTACGGAAGAGTATCTAGGTACGGTGTACTCGCAATGGGTTCATCTCTTGATTGTCCTGGACCAATTACTAAGAGTGTAGAAGATAGTGCATTACTTCTTTCTGTAATTAGTGGGTATGATGAAAAGGATTTTACCTCGTACAATGTTGCCCCTTTTGATTACTCAGGTGTTTTTGATACTTCAAAAATCAAAAGTATGACATTTTGTATTCCAAAGGAGTACTTAGAGATGGATATTGAGAATGAAGTATTACAAAATTTTCTAAAAAGTGTTGAAATATTAGAAAAATTGGGAGCCAGTATTGAATATGTAAATGTTCTAAATCCAAAATATGCAATGTCTGTATATACAATTACTTGTAGAAGTGAGGTGTCATCAAATCTGGCTAGATATGATGGTACAAGATTTGGGTTAGAGGGTAGTGATAAATCTAATATAGAGAAATATTACGAATCAACAAGGGGAGAGGGATTTGGGCAAGAGCCTAAGAGAAGAATCATGACAGGGACTTACTCACTGTCAGCAGGCTATTCAGATGAATATTACAAAAAATCAGAGGAAGTTAGGCAGCAAATTAAAGATGATTTAGATAATGTTTTAAAATCGTATGATGCAATGCTATCTCCAACAACTCCAACAGTTGCACTAAAAGATGAAGACGCTGATAACCCACTCTTTGGAGAGATGTCAGATATCCTAGCAGAGGGTAGTTCAGAAGCGGGATTACCTGGAATATCTGTACCCAATGGATTTGTCGAGGAGTTACCTACGGGAATTCAATTCATTGGCAAAACAATGGATGAATTAACTATCCTAAACGCTGCCAAGGCTCTAGAGGAGAATCTTACTTAAGGTTGCAAAATATCTTGGCTCTGTCCATCAATTGAGATGATAACGCTGTCTACTGTAGGGAATTGTTTCAATGTCTCCTCTATCTGTGCACGAATGGTTGTTACTTTACAGCTTCCACCAACCCCTTCCTGAAGCTTACCATTTAGATCAACTTTTGCGACTCCGTCATCAATCACTAAACTTAGTATCTCTACACCGTCGTTAATGGATGTATAATACCCCTGCTCAATCTCTTCAGTAGTGGGACCATCAAACAGTTCAAGTAAGGATGCTCGACCTACAGCCACAGTTTCCTCTATATCACGAGTGACAGGGAATACTAAGGAACAATCTAGTACTTCAGGATTCATTTTAGAATTACCAAAGAATACCTTTACTGAAGACATATCGGTTTCACTTTCAGTCTCCTCACTTAAGGCTTTTAATCTAAATTTAACCTCTACATAATCACTATTCTCTTGTAATGTAGATGGATTACTCTTTTCAAATCTTAATGTAATTTCCTCTTCATCCTCAATCTCTATATCTAATTCTATGGCGAAGGGAACAGACTCATCAGTCATCCAATCTTCTGTCGCTTCTGCAAACATTGTACGAATAATCTCTCCCTGTGAGTTGTATGCTCTAACTGGAAATACACCCTCAAAATACCAACTACCTAAAGCACTACCCTCAATAACATAACCAACGGCGTGTGTGTCATTACTTTTAAGATTATCCAATGTTATACTGTCTCCATTTCTAGAGGTCAGTACCATTCCCATAACATTTCCTTCTCCTTCGTCACATTTGGAGATAAATTTTGAGCAAAATTCATACTTACAACACAGCTTCTTATCTTGGGAAATGTATGCTAGACCAATAATTAATATAGAGAGTAAAACAATACCAATAACTAATGCGGTATTCTTCATAAATGGTATACCCTTAAATATTAATATACTACTTTACAGTATACTCTATATATATGAGTAATATCAATATATGAAGAAATGAATAAAGGACAAGATTTTTAAAATGAGTCGCCTGGGACTCGAACCCAGCACCTACTGCTTAAAAGGCAGTTGCTCTAACCTGATGAGCTAGCGACCCGATAGAGTGATTATACCCCCCAAACATATATTTTTACAAGACTATTTATACAACTCCTTTATAGGAGAGAAAGATTTACGATGTATTGGACAAATACCGTACTCCTTTATCGCCTCAATATGCATCTTAGTTCCGTATCCTACATGCTTTTCAAAACCGTACTGAGGATACTTTTGTGCAATCTCCCTCATATATCTATCCCTCCATACCTTCGCAAGAATCGACGCAGCAGAAATAGAGTAATGCTTCATATCTCCCCCCTTTATCTTTTCACTACTATACTCTTCAATAGATACTACATTTGGACCATCAATAATTAGGTATTGAACTCTGTTGCCAAGCATACTCTCTAACTGCTCAAGTGCACCCACCATAGCAATTCTAACAGCCTCCTGTATCCCAACTTGATCAATTATCTCGGAATCTACCATATGTACCCCAAATGCTAATGAGTTCCCTACAATGAACTCAAATGCCTCTTCTCTCTGTTTTGCACTCATTTTTTTACTATCTCTTACTAAAGGAGACAACAGTGAGTTCTCATTGATAACAACAGTTCCAGCACACACTGGCCCTGCTAATGGGCCTCTGCCAGCTTCATCAATACCTGCTACATAGGTAATTCCCCTATTCCAAAGTTTTTTTTCTAATTTAATATCAGGTAATATCAACTTGAAAATCTATATATAAATATGTATTATAATATATTATGAAACACATACTTTTATCAATCTATATATTACTCTCCTTTTTCCCTTTTACATACAAATCAGTTAATGCTCAAGAGGTAATTAATAGTATAGATGATGAAGTTACAGCTGAAGAGATTACGGATACTGCTGATGAAACAGAGAAGACAACATTAGACGAAGAATTGCTACAACAAGAAGGAGTTAAATTGTCGTTTGGTCAAATTCTACTCGCAATTCTTGCCCCTATCTCATTCATATTTATGGCGTATTACATAATTAAGAAATTCAAACTGTAAAATTAATATATTTAAATTATTATTTCATTATTATGTCATCAGGAGACGATTTTTTTAAAGGACTACTCTTAGGAGCAGTAATCGGAGCTACAGCAGGGATACTTTTCGCCCCTCAATCAGGTGAAAAAACAAGAAGTGATATTAAGAAATACACTTTAGAAATGGGTGATAGAGCAAACGAATTGTATCTTTCATCTAAAAAACAGCTTGAAAGAAAGCTTAAAGAAATTAAAAAGGCTGGCAAAAAGATAGATTTTGATCAGTACAAAAGGCTTGTTATGGAAGTAGTTGAAGAGTTTAAGGTTGATTCAGATGTTACTTCAGAAACAGCGAGAAAGATTGGAATGAAACTAAACGATGACTGGAACGATCTTAAAAGTGCCATTCTTTAGCGTATTGTATTTTAAGCGAGAAAATATTAAAATTCTTTGAACTGCGAGAGTAGTTCAGTTGGTAGAATGTCTCCTTCCCAAGGAGAAGGTCGCGGGTTCGAACCCCGTCTCTCGCTTGTTGAATATATCTCTCTGTTTTGTTACAATACTGTTACGATTGCTGGTGTAGCTCAGTTGGTAGAGCATTCCCTTCGTAAGGGATCGGTCGACGGTTCGACTCCGCCCACCAGCTTTTTTAGAATTCAAAATGGAAACACCTAAATACACGATAACAAATTTAATACTTAGCTATATACTGAAATATGAGCTAGCAATCCAAGCCATCAACCAAACGGTAATACCAAGTCCCCTACTACAAGATGTAAGAGAGAAATTAAGAGCTGAAGAAATAGATAAGTTAGGTGAATTAATTGCATACCCCATTGGTTACAGCAAAGCATTAACCGTTCAAAGAGGACAGGTTACACCATCATACAAAGCAAAACTGAAAATATTTACTAACTTTAAAAATATCCAAGACTTCATTGATACATACACCACAAAAAGTAATCTCAAACCCTCTATAGAGCTAGCCACCCACCTAAACAAGATATTAATGAAGGATGTCGTCGAACCATGGGATCAGGGGAGATTAAAAACATTCTCCGAGAAGCCCTTTGATCTGTATGATACCTGGTATACATTAAGAGATTACTATCCAAACATTGATATGAGGGAGCATTTCAATGATATATTCTCATGGATCACAAACTCCACAACTGGTACACATAAGTTAATACAGATGTGTATCCTGATATATGAATATATTGATAAGGCACCATTCTATGCTGGTAATCAAATAACTGCAATAGCTACATTAAAGGTACTAACAAAAATATACGGTCTAAACCCACACAATACAGTGCCGTTCTCGAAATCTTTCTACAATATAAGTGAAGATATTAAATCTGCATACAAAATTTCAAAAAGTAAAAAAGACTTAACAATATTCATAGAGGCTATCCTCTATGCACTCTCCCTATCAATGATTGAGACCTCTAAGAAGCTAACAAATGAATATGATAACAAATTAAAAATTAGGAAGGGGCTAGAAAAAGGTCTTAACCTAAGACAGGTAAAAATAATTGAGTACCTTAACTCCTATCCACAAATTACAAGACAAATTTACTCTGAAATGATGGGGGTATCCTTTATGACGTCGTATAGAGATCTGAAAGATTTAATGGAAAAGGATTACATTGCACAGAAAGGAGTTGGGAGAGGCTCATACTACTACATTCCAGATCAAGATACTTATGAACAGGAAAGAGTTGAAAAAGAAATTAAAATATTTGGTTAATTTATGATATTATCTCTATATAAACAGAAATGGATAATAAATATGACGTTATAATTGGGCTAGAGATACATATACAAAGCAAAACTGAAAGCAAAATGTTTTGTTCATGTTCAACTAGCTACTTTGAGAAAGAGCCTAATACAAATGTATGTCCTGTTTGCCTAGGACTACCTGGTGCTTTACCTGTACCTAATAAAAGAGCTATTGAACTATGTATTCTTTTGGGGCTAGCAACAAAATGTGATATTGATAAGGAGATACATTTTGATAGAAAGCATTACTTCTACCCAGACTTACCGAAGGGGTATCAGATTAGCCAATACAAAAGACCGATCTGTTCAGATGGTGAGATAGAGATAAATGATAAAGATGGAGATATTTACAGTATTGGTATAGAAAGAATCCATCAAGAAGAGGATGTAGGTAAATCTACCCATCATAAACAAGGTGAAAATGAGTACTCCCTAATTGATTATGATAAATCAGGAATACC
>CAZPFV010000014.1:13091-15054 GCA_964585985.1 uncultured Candidatus Saccharibacteria bacterium | reverse complement strand
AGTGCTAGAGACCAAGATGTAAGTAATGTATCCTGCCAGTCAAAAGCTCCAGTACCGTATACCAAACGCACTATTGGTAATCTTAATACAACAAGTATTGCAACAATGGGAAAGACTAGATAAAGAGATAGCTGGATAGAATCGTTTAGAACTTTTTTATAACCTTTCTCATCCTTCTTACTGCTGTACTGTGCTAAATCTGGAAGCGCCACCTGTGCGATTGCACTTCCTACAATATTAACTGGGAATAGATGGAGACTATGTGCGAATTTGTATGCACTTAGAGCCCCTGCTGTAAGGGTAAAACTAATGAGAGTATTTACTACGGTACTAATTTGCTCTCCTAATACTCCTAACATTCTAGGAAACGCTAACTTAACTGCTTTGAGAACCTCCTTCTTTTGTAAATTCCCATTAGTAATCTCTTTTTCATCAGACTTTTCTTTGTAATGCTTTATTAATGCCGGAATCTGTACTAACAAATGAACGGCAGATCCCAAGACTGCAGATATGGCAATTGCAACTACATTAAAATCAAAGAGTAATACTAATATATATGTACCCAATATCATTGTTACATTGTAAAAGAGAGGTGCCAGTGAGGTGATAAAGAACTGCTTTTTTACTTGCAAATATGCTGTAACAAAAGAGCTTATTCCTAGAAGTAATGGGGAAAGTAAACCGATTCTAAAGAGGAGAAGGAAAAGGTCGTAATCTTGAGATCCGACTCTAGACCCTATATTTAGTATTGTATGCGCATGCTCATTCCCAATTACCCAATTTGTAATATGAGGGGCAAAGATAAAGGCAAGAATAATTAGCAATACACAAAGAAGAGAAAAATATTGAGTAAGTTTCATAAAGAGAGCGTCAAAACTCTTTTTCCCTTTAGCATATAGTTGGTCTGAGAGTACTGGAATAATTGCAGCATTTACAGAGCCTGCCACAAGTACCATAAAAATCATATCTGGGATTGTAAAGGCTGCCCAAAATATATCTAACTGATGAGATGCTCCAAATAGTTGAGCAAAGACCCTTAATTTCCAAAACCCTAGGAGTTTGGTAAAAAACAGTAAAAGCATTACAGATAAGACGCCATTCTTTTTCACCGTGTTTATGTAGTATCAATAAAAATATATAGACGAGTAATATCATAATCGAAAAGTAGTAACTTTTCAATTATTTTTAATCCCTCTACCTTATCATTTAGGTATGGATATTTTCAAGTTTCTTTTCCCTCAACAGTGTATTATATGCTCTAAAGTAGGTCACTGTATATGTAATAGCTGTATTAAGAAGCTCCCAAGGTGCCTTCCCTCTTGTCCTGTGTGTGGGCTACTGAGTAATGATTACCTTATTCATAGTAAGCATAGAAGCACGTTATGCTATGGATATACTGGATGGTGTATACCAAACAGCCTTAAAGTTAGATTGGATAGTAATATTGAAAAAGGTCTCTACTCTACACATCTCTTTCTTCTAGAGAATTTGATTCATTATTTAAAACTCAAAGATACCATCTCTTTCTCAGATATACTCCCTATATATTCAGAAAGAAAAGATATTATGAGATTGAATACAGCCCTAGCAAAAAGCTTAAGCAAGGATAGAGGAAGTAATACACTGCTCCTTATCGGCAATAGTTGGGAAGACGAGGGAGTGAAAGTATCAATAGAGAAAGGACCTCTCAAAAAGAAGTCCTCCTATTCTGTCTTAACCTTATTCCGATATTTTACTCCGTAGTGTCTTCTTTAATATCCTCATCTATCTCCTCCAACTCTTCAACTGCTGACTGATCTAGACCTAACTCTTCTAGGGAGGCTAATATGTTTGTATAGGTGTCACTATTTTCCAACTTGTTTACTTCTAATATCTCTTTTGCTGCTGTTAAATAGGTAATTGCACTTTCAACATCTTTCTTCTCATACAAAATACTTGCAGAGAGTATCAATGAGGGGACATG
>CAZPFV010000014.1:3213-12991 GCA_964585985.1 uncultured Candidatus Saccharibacteria bacterium | reverse complement strand
TTAATTGCTTCTCTTGAAAGATCTATCGCACTGTTTTTCCAGTTCGTAATACTAGTCATATATCCCTCCTTCTCGTTATCTTCTGCTTCCGAGTATTTCTCACTTAGAAGATTTATTATTTCCAAAGATATCAAACTAGACTTCCTGTTTACATATGGATCAGAGGAATCGTATCGCAAAGCCTTATTATAGTAACCCGCCATTCTTTCCAAATACTCCTCCCTTACATCTATAGAGATCTCTTCTTCATCTTGATACTTTTTATTCATTTCAGCATTATATGCCTCTGCTCTTACGATATATGCTGTACTTGCAACCTTTATTGAAAGCATCACGACTCCAAATACTGCCACAATCGTAACAAGAATTGTAAAGAACCAATTGATACCCTGCATTGTTTTGTTAATATCTCTATTTACAGTCCCAGTATTTACGGCCCAGAATTTAAGAAGAAACTCCTCTTTGCTATTCTCTTTATCATCATATACTGAAAGAAATATCGTCGATACAAATAGCAGGAAGAATATTAAGAATGAGTATGGGAGTAAGAAAGAACCTAAAAAGATCAAAGCACTTATTGCTCCTAATATGATAGATGTTACACCTTTGCTAGATTTAGAAGCCGATACCTGCTTAATTAGGAGTCTGAGATACGCTATTCCCAATATTAACCATACGGTTACTCCAAGTAACCCCCTATTTGCCAAAGTTGTGAAAAGTTCGTTAGAGCCAGAAACAAAGGTTGTGTTCCCAAGTGCAATAGTTGCATCGGTTGATGGTCTGAATAGGTTATATGCTATACCGAAAGAGTCATTACCAAGCCCTACTAAACCTCTAAAGAAATCTGAGACTATTGAGGAACTTGCTACAACCCAAGAGATGTCTGAACCTAACCTTATGGGAGTTATAGCAGTAAAGGACTCTCCTAATACAGATTTAATAAAGGATTCATACTGGAATCCTACACTAAAACCAACAGAGAGAAGAGCAAATATTCCAACCACTATCGCTAGGCTCTTTAAGCCTTTCTCTAGCTTCACCCATAGGATTATACATAACAGGAGTGTTACTACAAAAAATAGTATTGGAACAAGAATCCCTTGATTTACTGAAAATACTGGTAAACATATCAACGATATAGCTAAGGCTACAATAGGGAAAATAATGGCTTGAAATTTCTCTGCTCTCAATGACTCTACTAATATAAAGAGGTTTAAGAAAACAGATACACCACATATCAACATTATCTCTTGGAAAGAGAAAGTTAGCGGTAGACCTACTACGAAAAATTCATTTATATACGGAATCCATCCAAACACATCAACCTTGAGTACTGATAATATACTTAAGAATATCAATACAAATAACCCTAGAGAAAGAGATGAAACTGCATAAACTATATGTTCCTTTTTTTGCATAAAGCCCCTTGAAAGGAAGAAGAAAAGGAAAAGGAAAATCATTGTAAAAAAACCAGTCCCCATTCGTCCATCATATCCCCAAAGTGACATCCAAGATTCCCTTGCAAATACAGTTGCTAGGAGGAATGATATGAATAATATGAGAAAGACCTTATCCAAAGGAGACTTAATTACAGATACTTTTCCATCCCATATCCACTTAACTATCTCAAGTAGTATTAAAAGAGAAGACAGTATGATAAAGAGAATACTCTTGATTTTTTCGGTAGAATCATACGGTAAAGGAACTATAAACCACGGGATGATGAATAGTATTCCATAAAATAGGACTCTCTGTATTTTTGAAATTGTATCAAAAATAGATAGGGATGAACTTTTTATCTCTTCTGACATTTTGGACAGCTGTAAAAATTATCTTAGTGTATATCTTAACAGAAATTAAAAGGGGCTTAAAGCCCCTTTTAATTATTCTTCTACAACTTCACCCTCTTTTACATTCTCTTTTTTGTCCTCGTCATTTTTTTCATCCTTATCGTCTTCTTTTTCTTCCTTTTTATCCTTTTCTTTCTCTGCCTCTTCCTTCGCTGCTTTTTCATACATCTTTTTACTTACCTCTTGCATCTTCTCTGTTAATGATTCGACCTTCTTCTCTACTTCATCTTCATCGAAGTCTTCCTTCTCAATTAGCTCCTTAACCTCTTTAACACCTTTCTCTAAATCCTCTTTATCATCTTTCTCTATCTTATCCCCATTCTCTTTAAGAAGGTTCTCTATGTTGAAAGTTAAAGAATCAGCCTGATTTTTCTTCTCTACTCTCTCTTTCTTCTTCTTATCTTCCTCTGCATGCTTTGCAGCCTCTTCTACCATCTTTTCAATCTCTTCATCTTTAAGACCTGTAGATGCTGTTATAGTAATTTTCTGTTCTTTGTTAGTTGCTAAGTCTTTCGCATTTACATTCAAAATACCGTTTGCATCTATCGCAAATATTACCTCTATCTGAGGAATACCTCTCGGTGCAGGTGGAATTCCATCTAAGATGAATCTACCTAATGTCTTGTTGTCTTCCGCCATTTCTCTCTCTCCTTGTAGAATATGAATCTCTACTCCTGGCTGATTGTCTGCTGCGGTACTAAATATTTGTTTCTTCTCAACAGGTATTGTGGTATTTCTATCAATTAATTTGGTCATCACTCCACCTAATGTTTCTAATCCTAAAGATAGTGGGGTTACATCTAAAAGAGTAATATCTTTTACATCACCACCTAGCACACCACCCTGTACAGCTGCCCCTATAGCGACAACCTCATCTGGATTAACACCCTTGTTAGGCTCCTTGCCAAAGATCTCTTTGACCTTTTTAACTACTGCAGGCATTCTTGTCATACCTCCAACTAGAAGGACTTCGTCGATATCGCCAGAGCTTAACTTTGCATCCTTAAGAGCTTTCTCACACGGCTTAACAGTCCTCTCTATTAAATCAGCAGTTAACTTCTCCAAATCTGCTTTACTCATTTTAACCTTTAGATGCTTAGGACCACTAGATGTCGCTGTAATATATGGAATATTTATTTCCGTTTCCTCTGATGTAGATAGCTCTATCTTCGCCTTTTCTGCTGCTTCTTTTAACCTTTGTAATGCTGTCCTATCCTCCTTTAAATCAACTCCATCACTATCTTTAAAATCTTTAGCTAATTTATCAATAATTTTTTGATCAAAATCATCACCACCTAAGTGAGTATCACCATTTGTAGAGAGTACTTCAAAGACTCCATCTCCAATTTCTAGCACAGAGATATCAAATGTACCACCACCTAAGTCGAAAATTGCAATTTTCTCATCCTTATGATTATCCAAACCGTACGCTAGTGCTGCCGCTGTTGGCTCATTAACAATTCTTTTTACATCTAAGCCCGCTATTTTACCTGCATCCTTTGTTGCCTGCCTTTGAGAATCATCAAAGTAGGCTGGTACGGTAATTACCGCTTCTGTTACTTTCTCTCCGAGAAACTCCTCTGCATCTTTTTTCATTTTGGAAAGTATTTTTGCAGAAATCTCCTGTGGACTGTACCATGAGTCTCCCATCTTAACCTCTACTCCATCACTTTTTGATTTTCTCATCTCAAAAGGAAGGAGCTTTCTATCTCGCTGTACCTCATCATCATTCCATGATCTACCGATTAATCTCTTTACTGAGTATACGGTTCCCTCAGGATTGGTTACAGCTTGATTTTTAGCAGAAGTTCCAACTAAGGTTTCTCCCTTGTCATCAACTGCCACTATTGAAGGAGTTAATCTCCCTCCTTGGGTATTAACAATAATATTTGGTTTACCACCAGACATATATGCCATAGCACTATTTGTAGTACCCAAGTCTATTCCTATTATTTTACTCATATTAATATATATTAAAATTTAATTATTTCTTTTTGTTACAACCACTCTAGATGGTCGTATAACGGTATCTTCTAAAATGTACCCTGGTTGAACGACATCAAATATAATGTCAGGAGTATCTCCATCAACTACACTCAATGCTTCATGGAATAATGGATCAAATTTTGTCCCCTTTTGGGGTACAAACTTTTTCAACCCAATTTCTTCCATACTTTTTTCAAGATTTTGGAGTATATTAATTACTCCATCTGACCAAGCCAATGTTTTCTCATTAAAATCCAGCCCCTCCTTACTATTAATTGCCATAGTTAAATCATCAACTACAGGAATTAATTTTTCAGAGAGCTTTCTCCTCGATTGTAAATACAGGAGAGCAAGCCTCTTGTTTGTATTCGCTTCTAGATTATGATAATCAGCTAAAGCTTTCTTCAATTGATTTGTAACAAGTAGCTTCTCGTCCTCAACCTTATCTATAGCTTCTACTAACTTCTGAATTTGTTCTTCAATTTTTTGCGTATTTTCTTTTGTAACACCTTGTGTGTTTTTGTTTTGTTTCATAAAACTTGATAAATATTTTAATTCCAACCTCTCATTGAGTTACGCATAGAGCTTTGTACTTCACGAAGTGCAGGTACACATTTTGCATAATCCATCCTCTTTGAACCAATTATACCTACATGAGCATCATTACTATTCCAAAATGGTAACTGTGTAAATACTATTGAACACTCTTCCAACCCTTTAATTCCTGATTCTTCCCCAATCACTAGCGACACACCCGAACTGCTATACTTTTTCATCATATTTTTTACAAAGTTTGCATCCTCTAATATATTTACAACTGTTTGGATTTTTCTCCAATCACGAAGCTCTTCGTACTTAAAAAGTTGAGATACCCCCCAATACCTTGAAATACCATCAATGAGAACAAATGATATTGATTCTGTTTTTTCAGAAACTACCTTAAGAATAGAGTCAATAACTCCCTCCTTAGAAAATCTATCTCTAAATATCCCTTGCCTAATCTCTACTGTAATCATTGGATTAAGAGAGCTACTACCCAATACTTTACTTACATACATCCTTAAAGCTTGATCTGTAGGATATCTACCAGAAGAGATATGGTTTTTTTCTAAAAGCCCTAAATCCATTAGCTTTGCCATTTCATTTCTAATGGTGGCAGAACTCACTCCTAAATTATATTTTTCTAAAAGAGCAAGGGAACCAACCTCCTCAGCACTTTCCATAAATTCCCTTATTATTGCTAATAAAATTTCTCTCTGTCTCTCTGTTATATCTTGCATTTTTAGCACTCTAATATCTTACCTGCTAAGAGTATATTGATAAATTCCGATTTCGTCAAGTAGTATTAAGAACTGATTGCAAAACCCTCTTTTCTTTGCTATACTCTCACCTGTTTATGGATACACTTCAATTACAAAAAAGATTAATAGTTGGTAAGAAGGTAAAACACTTAAGAGAAAGTGGTTTAATACCTGCTGTTGTATACAATTCAAAAGGAGATTCTATTAATGTAACAATGAGTAATACAGATGCAGATTGGATTAGCAGGAATACAACCTCTACCTCTATTCTAGACACTCAACTAGAGAAAGTCTCATTCAAAACATTAGTCAAAGAGTTAGATATTCATCCTGTAACAGACGAGATTAACCATATCGCCCTTTTTAGGATTGATGAAAGTGCACCTATGGTATTTACAGTTCCTTTCAATATTATTGGCGTTTCTCCAGCAGTAAAGAATAATCTTGGAGTACTTGTAAATGCTCTAGACAGTATAGATGTTAGATGTAAACTAACTGATCTTGTACCATTTATTGAAATAGATATCTCTAAACTTGATAGTGTTGGTCAAAATATTAATGTTGATGATATTGAACTACCAAAGGGAATGGCTTTAATTAACGATGAACAAGCTAGAGCTACTATTGTAACAATCACAGAGGTACAGAAGGTAGAAGAAGTCGTTACGGAAGAGGAAACAGAGGATATTGGAGAGGAGACAGAGGAGGAGAAAGAAGAGAGTGAAGCTGAGGCAGAAGAGTAATTACCCCCCTATTTTACAAATTTGATATAATCGAACATGATTTCGATAATTATTACTTCTTGGAAAGAACCGAATACCATTGGTAAATGTATCAAATGTATTGCAGATAGAGAATACTCGGGACTAAAGGGTGAATTCGAAATTATTCAACTCTCACCAGATGAAGAAACTTTAGAAGCAGGACTTAAGGCTGCAAAAGAACTAAATCTCTCTAAAAAGGAGTATATACAGATACAAGATCCTAGGAAGGGTAAACCATCTGCATTAAAATTGGCCTTTAAGAAAGCAAAAGGTGATATCTGGATATTAACAGATGGTGATACATATTTTGAAAAAAATTCCGTAAAGTACTTGCTAGAACCCTTTGAGAATGAGGATGTCGGTGGCGTAAGTGGACGACCCGTTTCAAAAGATAGGAGAGACAATATGATGGGATATTGGGGTCACCTACTCTCAGATGCAGGCCATGATAGAAGAATTATCACAATGAATGATAGGGTGAAAAATTACTATTTAAGTAGTAATACCTTTTTCCCAATGAGTGGATATATTATGGCTGTAAGAAACCTTAACTTTGATATCCCCAGTAATGTTCTCTCTGATGATGCATATATTTCATACTCTATTAGAAATCAAAATAAGGAGATAGCCTACGCTCCTAAGGCCATGTGCTATGTTAAATATCCTGCAAACTTAAAAGATTATTACAAACAGAAAGTAAGATCCTTAGGGGGCTTTATACAATTAGAAACTTTCAAAATTTTTCAAAAAGATCAACAGAGTAGAAGTATTTGGATAGAGCTAAAATATACTTTCTTTGTTTTGAAATATGCCAATAATATGAAAGAGTTTCTTTGGTCCTTACTCTTATTCCCCGTCCGTTTATGGACATGGCTTAGGATATTTTGGGAAAGAAGAGTTCTTAAAAAAGATATGCCAAAATTGGGGTGGGAGAGAATCGAGAGTACAAAATAAAAAGGAAGGTTTCCCTTCCTTTTAATATCACCTTATAATTCTTTTTACCATCTGAAATGTGCAAATGCTTTGTTAGCTTCGGCCATTCTTTCAACATCTGCTTTCTTTTTAATTGCATCTCCCTCACCGTTAAAGGCGTTAACCATTTCGGCCTCAAGCAATTTATCAAATGATTTACCTGTCTTAGATCTAGATAAATCTACTAGCCATCTAACTGCTAATGTCTCCTGTCTTCTTGGATTTACTGGAACAGGTACTTGATAGTTTGCACCTCCAACCCTTCTTGATTTAATTTCAAGTGCTGGCCTTATATTATCAATAGTGGTATGTACAAATTCAATTACTGGTATATTTACCTTCTGTGAACCTGATTCCAAAGCAGAATATACTAAATTCTCTGCAATTGATTTCCTTCCACCCTGCATTACTTTATTGATAAGTCTACCTATAATTTCATCATTATACTTTCTATCTTTTGCTATTTTCCTTCTTTTAGATCTTTTACCTCTCATTACTATTACTGTCTAATAAAATATTATTCGTTCTGGTCTTTCTTAACTCCATATTTAGACCTAGCTTTCTTTCTCCCCTTTACTCCTGCTGTATCATACTTACCTCTAACTACTATATATTTAACACCAGGTAAGTCCCTCTTCCTTCCGGCCTTAACCATTACTACTGAGTGCTCTTGTAGGTTATGACCCTCTCCTGGTATGTATGCAGTTACTTCCATTCCATTTGAAAGTCTTACTCTGGCTACTTTTCTTAAAGCAGAGTTTGGTTTCTTAGGTGTCATTGTTTTAACTTGGATACATACAGCTCTCTTAAAAGGATTGCTTGCTTTTTTATACCTATTCTTTAAAGGATTAAAATTAGTAGCAAGAGCTAAGTGCTTTGCTTTGCTCTTTTTCGCTTTTCTAGGTTTTCTTACCAATTGGTTTATAGTCGGCATGGTTCGTATTATACAACAAAATCAATTAAATTTTAATCTCTTCAAAATTATTTATATTTTCAAGAGTGGCATCTTCTCCAGATGGTATCCTTCTACCAATGATTACATTCTCTTTCATTCCTCTAAGGTAGTCTGTTTTACCAAGTATTGCACTATTTGTTGATACCCTTACTTGTTCTTGGAATGACAACGCAGAAAGGAAGCTCTCAGTATACAATGCAGATGCCTTAATACCAAGAAGTTTCGGAGATATTAACGCCTTCATCTTGCCCTGTTCAAGTAATAGTTCATTCTTAACATCAGAAACGAATCTATTTATCATTGATCCTACAAGATACTCTGTATCTCCAGAGTCTAACACTCTTCCTAATCTAGCCATTTGTCTGATGATTACTTCAATATGGATATCATCAATTGAGACTGCCTGCTCATTGAAAACCTTCTGTACCTCATCAAGTATGTATTTTTGAGCTGCCTCTAAACCAGCAACCTCTGCCAATTTCTTAGGATCAACTGCACCTGCTACTAACTGTCTACCTGCTTCAATTTCTTCTCCTTCATTTACTAATATTTCAACATTCGGTAGAACAGAGACGCTCTCTTCAGCTTTCAACGCTCCCGTAAGTGTTAGAATTCCTCCCTCTATATTTGCTATACCGTCAAAAGGAGATTGTTTTTCCATACCTTCAGAATCAATGTATATCACTTGGCCTGCTTTTATCTTAGCCCCATCTGTAACTAATACATTTTTCATATCTGATATAACAATATCCTTTACAACCCTCTTTTCACCTACAATCAGAATTGTTGCAGAATCATCTTCAGCTTTTTCAATATGAACCTTTCCATAAATGGTTGATATCTCTGCTTCCGCTTTTGGAGATCTAGCTTCAAAAAGTTCTTCGATTCTAGGTAAACCTTGAGTGATGTCAGTAGTTTGAACACCTCCCTTATGGAATGTTCGCATAGTCATCTGGGTTCCTGGCTCTCCAATTGATTGGGCTGCAATTACTCCAACTGCTTTACCCATTTCAATTTCATTTCCATTCTCTAGGTTAGCACCGTAGCACTTTTTACACATTCCTAATGGTGATTTACATAGTACTGGAGTTCGAACATATACCTCTTCGATTCCCTCGTTTACCATTTTCTCTGCTATCTCTTTTGATATATGGCTATTCTTTGCTACAAGAAGTTCTCCTTTTGAATTTTTAATATCTTTAGTTACAACCCTTCCAAATATTCTTTTCTCAAAACTGATTCTTCTATCATCACTCTTTCTAATTAATAGGCCTTCACCATCGTATCCACAATCCTCTAACCTAATAATAACATCATGAGCAACATCAACTAATTTTCTAGTTAAATATCCAGATGAAGAGGTTCTTAAAGATCTATCTGCAATACCCTTTCTTCCTCCATTAGCAGCAACAAAGTACTCAAAAGCGTTTAGACCATCTCTATAGTTACCTTTGATAGGGAGTGGGATAGAGTTACCTCTTGAATCCTTAACAATACCTTTTATCGTTAATACTTGCCTTGCCTGAATCTTACCTCCGTTTGCTCCTGATTCAACCATTTCATATACAGCGTTGTTTTTATCTAATTTTTCCCACGCCTCATCTGCAAGGTCTGATGCGAAGTCATTCCACATTTCTGTAGAGATGTTAATTTTCTCTTTTTCTGTAATTAATCCTTGTAAGTAATTCTCTTGTAACTGAAGATCTTTCTCCTCTACTTCCTTTATTCTACTCTTCACATCAAAGTCTACATTACAATCTTCAATGGCAAAGGAAAACCCTAAATTAGTCGCATACTTAAAGCCTAGTAATTTGAGATCATCTAAAAACTCTACAACGACATCTAGTGAATATCTATCTTTAATTTCTTCGACTATTTTCGGAATCATTCCTCCTCCAGTAACTCTCTCATTTACAAAATCGTAACCCTCAGGAAGGATACTGTTAAAGA
>CAZPFV010000014.1:0-3113 GCA_964585985.1 uncultured Candidatus Saccharibacteria bacterium | reverse complement strand
TGTAACCTAATAGCTTCTCCTTCTACTAACTTAGGATAGAAGGCTTGAATACTATATTTGTGTAGTGTAGGTGCACGATTGAGTAATACAGGCCTACCATCAATTATTTTTTCTAAAATATCCCAAATGATATCCTCTTCTTCTTCTATCATATCCTTGGCAACCCTAACATTTGGGGCTAACTCTCTATCGAGAAGTTCATGGATAACGAACGGTTTAAACATTTCTAACACAACAGATTTAGGGATACCACTTTGGTTAAGCTTCAAACTTGGATCTCCAACGATAACAGCACGACCAGAGTAATCCACTCTTTTACCTAAAAGATTTTTTCTAAATATTCCCTTCTTGCCTCTTAAGTCATCTGTTAGAGATTGATATGGCAATCTTTTACTATTCATCATCGGCTTAGACGGCCTATGAGAGTTATCAATTACAGCATCAACAGACTCCTGAAGCATTCTTTTTTCATTTCTCAAAATGACATCAGGTGCTCCTATCTCTATTAATCTAGCTAATCTATTATTTCTGTTAATAATTCTTCTATATAAATCATTAAGATCCGATGTAGCGAATTTGCCTCCAGGGAGAGGGATTATCGGCCTTAGCTCAGGAGGTAAAACAGGTAAAATCTCAATTACCATCCATCCTGGATTAATATTGTTCTGATTGAATCCCTCAAGATATTGAATTCTTCTAATTGTTGCTAACTTTTTATCTCCTTTCTCTTTTTTAACATTGGTCCTTAGCTTTGTTAACTCTTCATCAATATTAAGATCTTGAAGAAGCTTCTGAATGGCCTCTGCACCCATCATTGCATTGAAGAAGAGAAGTCCTCTGTCCTCTAAATCTATATATTCATCTTCTGAGAGAACTGTTCCTATTTCAATTTTTTCAACTAACTGTTGTAGTTTTGTATAGAAAGAATCTAGCTCTTCCTCTCTTTCTGCAAAATCTTTTCTTACTTTTGCAATTGCTTGTTTCTGTTTATGCTCTAATTGATTAATTTTGAAATTTGGTTCACCCTTTTCTTTCTTGGCTGTCTTAAGGTCACCCTCATACAAAGCCCCAGTTACTTTTAATTCTTCATCTAATTCACTCTTTAGATTTCCTAATTCCTCTTTTTTGAGCGTTTCTAATTTAGCAAGCATATCTTTCCTCTTCTCTGTTTCTACTTCAACTACCATATATCTTGTATAGTAGATAACAGAAAGAAGCTTTTTATGTGACATATCTAATACGATAGACATCTTGTTAGGGATACCGTATGCAAACCAGACATGCGCAACTGGTACAGATAGTTTAATGTGTCCCATTCTATCTCTTCTTACATCCTTAGTTGTAACCTCTACACCACATTTGTCACAAACGATGCCCTTATATCTAATCTTTTTGTATTTGCCACAGTAACATTCATAGTTTTTAGCTGGTCCAAAGATTTTTTCACAAAAGAGACCATCAGGCTCTGCTCGAAATGTTCTGTAGTTGATTGTTTCAGCTTTTGTAACCTCCCCATATGACCAATCCAGTACTTGCTCAGGTGATGCAAGAGTTAACTTTAATGCATCAAAATCTTCAAAAGAGTTTTTATGATTTTTATTATTCATTCTCTGAAACCTCCTCAGTTTTATTTGAAATTAATTCCATATTTAAGGAGAGTGCATTTAATTCCTTTATTAATACCTTAAAGGACTCTGGTACATTTACACTCTCTATTTTCTCTCCATGAATTATGGCTTTATACGCCGCAGACCTACCCTTAATATCGTCAGATTTAATGGTAAGCATTTCCTGAAGTGCATACGGTGCACCGTGTGCCTCTAAAGCCCAGACTTCCATTTCTCCAAATCTTTGTCCACCTCTTTGAGCTTTACCACTTAATGGCTGTTGTGTTACAGCTGTGTAAGGTCCAGTAGATCTTGCATGGACTTTTTCATCTGCTATGTGGTGTAACTTAAGAATATATTTCATTCCGACTGTAATTTTTCTAGGGAATTTCTTTCCTGTTCTACCATCATACAAATCGACTTTCTGCTCAATTATATGTCCTCCCTTCTGCATCTCTCGTTTTAGCCACTCCATATTCACCTCTTCAAAGAGAGGGAATGCAAATTTCTCTTTCAAAAGCTTTGCATACAAACCGAAGTGGACCTCTTCAACCTGGCCCATATTCATTCTCTTAAGGAATGTTGGTGTTAAAACGATATCAACAGGCTCTCCATCTGCAGTAAATGGCATATCCTCTATTGGACGAATAGCTGCTACTGTATTTTTATCTCCATGTCTTCCTGATATCTTGTCTCCATATCCTAACTTCTTTGTGTCAGCAACCCAAATTTTAACCTCCTCTAAGACTCCTGGTGGTAATTTGTCACCTTTCTCTGCTGATAGTCTTTGGGTATGTATGACGATTCCCTCTTCACCGTGAGGTAATCTTAATGAGTTATCTCTTACATCGCTTGCAGATTCTCCGAAAATTGCTCTAAGTAATCTCTCCTCTGCAGTTAACTCTTTTTCCCCTCTAGGTGCAACTACACCTACCAAAATGTCTCCAGCCTTTACTTTAACACCCTCTCTAACAAGTCCTACCATATCCAATTTCTGCAATATTCTGTCATTTACGTGAGGAATATCTGCTGTAATTACCTCTGGACCAAGCTCTGTATCTCTAACCTCCATTTTATGCTCTCTAATATGTACTGAAGTTAGAAGGTCGTCTCTAACAACCCTTTCAGAGATTACTACCGCATCTTCATAGTTGAAACCCTCATAGAACATTAATGCTGCTCTTAGGTTAATTCCTATTGCTAGTTCACCTCCAACACATGTCGGACCATCAACTAAGATATCTCCTTTCTTAAATTTAAGACCCTGCTTTACAACAGGCCTTTGTGAGAAAGAAGTATTATCATTACTTCTGTAAAAATTAGTAATTTTATAATCTTGGATACCATTCTTTTTATAGTTAACTGTAATCCTATCCGCATCTACATACATAACTTCTCCATCATCTTGTGCAAATACACACCAGTTAGATTGCCTTGCAACAATTTCTTCAACTCCAGTACCTACTAATGGAGCCTCCTGCTTAACCAAAGGAACACCCTGTCTCT
>CAZPFV010000013.1:0-15173 GCA_964585985.1 uncultured Candidatus Saccharibacteria bacterium | reverse complement strand
AGGCATGGGGAGAGGCAGGTGATGCTTTTGAAAAGTTAGAAAATCAAGCAATAGTTATTAAAGATACAAGTAAAGTTATTGTTTATACAGGTGGTGTCATTGCAACAGGAGGTGCTGCTGGAGTTGTTACACAGGTGACTACTGTTGTAGTTGGTGTAGACTTAGCATTAGAAGTAACTGAAGATGCTGCTCAAATTGCTATGGGGGATAAAAACAAGGTATCTTCTTTTGTAAAAGATGTTAGAACTGTAACTCAGCCCATTGCTAATGTTTTAACAATTACTAATATTCCAGGTAATCTAGGAAATGCTTTTGGAAGATTTGAAGCTATTAATGTAGGACTAGAGAAGCTTAGAGAAAGTGCTCAGGAGGGAAAAGTAATAGGGATAGATCTTAAGAATTTTGAATACAAACCTCCTTTTCAAGTAATAAAGAAGGCCCAGTATCCTGGAGAAGTAAAAGTTGCAGAGTTAGAGAAAACTGAGGTAGAGGAATGGATAAAGAGTATTAACAAAGATTACAAGCCGATGACAAGTGAAGAAGTAAAAATCTTTATTGAAGATATATCTAAAGAGCTAGGGAAAAAAGATAGTGTAGTAGAGAAAAAAGAAGATACTTCAAAGGTTGATGAGAGTGAAAATACAAAAGAGAGTAATTCTAGTAATAATGAGATTCAAATAATAAAAATAGTAAATGTAAGTAGTGATTCTTACATGATGGATATGTGTTTCTCTTCTAAGTGTTGGGATGATTTAGATGCTGATCCATCACAGAATAGAGGTTTAGGTGGTATATATACTTTAGGTAAAGTATTTGGTAATGGTGAGGGTTTTGAATCTGGTTTTCGACAAGCAGATATGAAAAATACTGGTAAATTAGTTGAGACACCAAGTGGTTATAAGATTACGGTATATTTCGCAATAGCAGCTTTTGATGAGCCTAAGCATAGAACAATTGAATATGGTACATGGTTAAGTGAATCTATAGAGATAAATGGTAAGTATGGTGAAGATGTTGTTATTGAATGGGATGGGAGTAGTTTAAGACAGGGAAGATAGTGAGAATATTGAAATAAGTCAATCCCTTTTTAAAATGAAAAAATCATACAGAGCTGGGGCAATAGTAATAAATAGTGAAAACAAAATAGCTTTAGCAAATGAACATCTTTGGGGTTTTCCAAGAGGGGGTGTAGAAGAAGATGAAGAATATTTAGCAACTGCAAAAAGAGAAGTACTAGAAGAAGTCGGTTTAGAACACTTTGACTCTATAGAGGAGTTAGGCATCTATGATAGATATCCTAATGGAACAACAGAAGATACTCCAGGAGCCTATCCTATGGAAATACATATGTTTCTTTTCAAAACTAATTATACAGGATCTCTAAATCCAAAAGATGAGTCTGTCAAGGAAGCAGGGTGGTTTACTTACGATGAGGCACTAGAGAAACTAACAGATGAAAAAGATAGAGAATTTTTAAGAGATTGCTCGGAAAAGATTTCAGAATTTCAAGAAGAGTGGTCATTATCCAGAAAACATATCTAAAAGTTAGCGGGATGGGACACATTTTTCTTTGTAACCTTCTTTATTTTTTGATATAATTCTCCTATGGAGCAGTTGTTTTTTGAGGGAGTGAAAATGCTTTTTATTGGGGCTCATCCAGATGACATTGAGTTAGCTTGCTTAGGAACAATATTAAAATCACAAAAAGTGTATAATTCTGTAGTCTCATCCTTAGTTTGTTCTACCGGGTTAAATCGAGCTTCGGAAGATAGAACTATGGAGCAGGAAAGGGTGTGCTCTTCATATGGTGCAAGAAACCTTATCTGGGGAACCTTTGAAGATGGTAATATTCAAGCCAATTTAGAGCTTGTTTCTTTTATTGAGAGACATGTTAATCAAATCAAACCAAACATTGTTTTTTCGCACACATACAAAGATACTCACCAGGATCATATTGCTGTTTCGAGGGCTACGATTGCAGCACTCAGAAACAAGGATATTAATTTATTATTCTACTCTTCCTCTCTTCCCTCTCCTATAGATGATTTTCATTTTGTTCCGAATGTGTACGTCGATATACATTCAGAAGTTGAGGAGAAACTAGAAATTCTTAGTATGTTTACCTCTCAAAAAGGGAAAATATTTTTTGACAAAGAGTATCTTTTAGATAGGATGAAAATGGTGAGTGTCGATTCGACTATTAAATATTATGAATATTTTAATATTGTTAAAATGTTTTGCTAATGTCCACTGAGCTGTATTTACAACCAGAGGAGATATCTTTAGACTCTATTGATAGTGAACATTACGAGCAGTTGCAAGAATGGTATCATAAAATCTTAGAACATGAGCTTGAGGGTCTTTCTCAGATGGGTTCTTGTGTAATACATGAGAATAATCATGTTCTAATTAGAAATCAAGATTTGGGAAATTCATTCTTAAATAGGGTTCTTGATATAAAGATGTCGAACGATGACTTTGTCGATTTTTTAAATAATCTCCCAGATAGTTGCTCTGTTGTGATAAATCCTTTTACTAAACCAAGAGATGCTAAAGACATCCTGTCAGAATATCACTTTAACAATTTTTTATCTTCTACCGTAGTAGGGAGTACTGTCCCTGTGGAAATTAAAAGGCTGTCTAGTGATTTTGATGTTGAGACAGTATGTATGGATGACTTATCTAGTTTTGATGATATGTTCTCTTTATTTTCGACATTTTTTTTAAAAGCAGGAGAATCAAATGAAATGGGTTATTTACGCTTGAGTGGAAACGTTAAAAGAGGGACCCATGTACTTGCAAGAAAAAACAACTTACCTGTAGGAATGGTTGGCACAATTGATATAGGGGAAATGTCTAGTTTGTATTGTGGAATAGTCTCTCCCGAGTTTCGTGCTAGTCATATACTACAAGAAATGGCTTCTGTCTTGTGTCAGGAAATTAATAAGAAAAGTATAAAGCGCTATTATGGGAAATCTAGAAATAGAGCATTTCTCTTTGGTCTAAGAAGGATGTTTGGTTTTAAGCATTTATATAATGAAAAAGTTTTTATTTAACAATTTTTATAGATGGATAAGACAGTTTTGATTTTAGAGGCAGGAGGGGCTTCAGCACTATCTTGTATAAAACTTATTCGGAAAAATTTCCCCAAGATTAAAATTGTTGGTCTGGACATAGATGTCAATTCTCCAGGGCTAAAACTGTCGGATAGTTATCGTGTTGTTCCTAGAGGGGATGAACCAGAATTTCGTGAAATTATTGAGAATATGATTTTTGATTATTCGATAGATTTGGTGCTCCCATGTTTTGAAAATGGATTTGCTTCTCTGTCTGATCTACAGACTCCCTTTGTAACTGATTTTCGGAGTGCTTTATTATGTAAGGATAAGTATCTTTTTGGTTTAGAGTGTAAGAGAAAAAGGCTTCCAATTCCTAATACAAGAATTCTTTCAAAAGACGTTTTAAATATAAATAGACCACAGTATGTCAAACCACGTTTTGGGGTAGGAAGTCGTGATAACTATGTTGTTGAAGATAAAAATGCACTCTTCCATTTGTTTAATTTTCTGAATAATCCTGAAGGTTTTATAATCCAAGATTTCATAGAGGGCATACATTGGAATGTAGATGTTTTTGCTAATAAACAGGAAGGATTTATTTCCTCTATAGAAAGGAAAGATTTAAAACAGAGAGATGGTAATTGTATTACTGTAGATGTTGTGGAGTATCCTCTACTTGCTGCTTTCTCAAAATTGGTACAAAAGGAGTTAAATATCTGTTCTCCTTTTAATTTAGAGGTTTTTGAGACTAAAAAAGGACAATTTGTAATCAACGAGATAAATGTTCGATTTGGAGGAGGAATAATATTTGGGGCTCTTGCAGGACGAGATTTTGTCTCATATTTAATCTCCGGAAACAGAAAATATCTTGGTCCAATCAAGAGAGGTATCTATACAAGATATCATAACGAAATTAAAATAGAATAACAGTATGGAATATCTTATATTAATCTTTTATTTCTCCTTTTCTCTCCTTTCTTGGCTTTACATATTAAGAGATAAATTTCCAAAACAGGTTGATTATATAATTATCCTCTCAGCTTCGTCTAATAGAATGACTAAAAGAAGAATAGCAAAAGGAATTGAAGTTGCAAGTAGATATCCATCTGCAAAGATATTGTTCTGTGGTAAGAAGATGTCCTCTCTATTTCAAGAAGAGGTGAAGAGTATCCATAATACTTGTTTTATGAACAATGAATCAATAAACACATATGAAGATGCATTATATGCTAAAAGGTATTTGGAAAATGTCAGGAATGTAATCTTGATTACATCCTCTTCGCACCAGAGAAGGGCTAGAAATACATTCCGTAGGGTATATCGTGATATGAAGATATATAATGTTCCTACAAATGATATCTTTACACAGTATTCACCCTTTTTGCCTACTGGGTGGATTGCAACACTTATAAATCTTTTAAAAGATTGGAAATATAATAGTAGGAAGCTATGAGTCCAGTAATAGTAAAATCTTCTTGTTGTATTTGATTCTGAAACAGGGAATTTTAAACTATAAATCAAAAGGTTTTGAGGCACATGAGTCTCTACAGATAACAAAAGGACTATCTTGGACTTGGAATCTAACAAAAGAGACAGTATAAAAAGAGAAGATCTGAATCATACTGGAGCCCACAAAATTAATAATGTCACAGGCCAGGGGTTACTTGCAAAGGCTATAGGAAAGAAAAAATTAATTGCAGAAAGCAGGGGCAGGACAACATGGAGTTGCTACTGCAACAATAGCTGCATATCTTGGAATGAAATGTGATGTATACATGAAACAGATTCACACTTTAAGAAAGTTTAAAGATTAATATTTAGATAATTGTGTTAAAATAGGCGATGATTATTCAAGATAAAGTATTCGGGGACTTTGAAATAAAGGAAGAAGTAGTAATAAAATTACTAAATTCACAAGCTATTCAAAGACTTAAAAATATAGATCAAGCGGGGTATTCAAAGGGTTTCTTCTCTCATTCTAGAAATAGGTTTGACCATTCAGTTGGTGTATTCTTACTAATTAGAAAGTATGGAGGATTAATAGAGGAACAGATTGCAGGCCTTCTGCACGATGTCTCTCATTATGCATTCTCTCACGCTATAGATTACATATTAAAAGAGGGAGATGTTAGTAAACAAGATTTGCAGGATAGGAGCAAAGAAAGGTTTTTAGAAAGGTCAGATATTCCAGAGATATTAGATAGGTATGATTATGATGTGAAATATATTGCAAACGAGAAGAATTTTTCTCTTTTAGAAACCTCTCTCCCTAATATATGTGCAGATAGAATAGAATATTCCATTAAGGATATTATATTATTTCTTGAGGATGGGGAATTTAAAGCTAATAAGGTATTAAGTCACCTTAAAGTAAGTGATAAGAATGTATGGTATTTTGATAATATTGATATTGGTTATGAATATTCCAATTATTTTAAAGAGGTAAATGACAAGATTTACTCAGGCTTCCAAAGTGCCATTATGTTTAAGAGTATTAAAGACTTTATAAAACATTCTTTAGAGAATCAATATATTTGTACAGAGGATTTAGAACAATATGATCAATATGTTTTGGACAAATGCTTGAAATATCTGAAAAAGGATAAGGTATTAAATAAATATTGGAAAAGAATGAACAATAGTGGATTATTCTATGAAGATGAGGATAATTACGAAGAGATAGTATATTGTAAATCTAGAGCTATAGATCCGATTTGTTTAGAAGGCGGTAAAATGATAAGGATATCGGAAGTATATAAAGATTGGAAGGAGATTGTAAAAGAGGATTCTGTTGTTAAGAAATACTATGTAGCTGTAAGAGATTAGATTTAGAATAGGGTATATAGGTAGGCATTTCAATTTTCAGATCAAGATAATTCAATCCTCATAAATATTCCTAGAGATAGTGTACGGGTTTTGGTAGCAACCAAAGAGATATGGCGGGATAGACGAGTCTGGAACCTAAAATGATTGCTTAATATGTTGGAGTAATTTATTATACTGCCCCTTTGTTAAGAATATTCTGTGAACATTTTCATTATCTGTTTCTCCTGTAAGAGTTGCTGTGTTGGATATCCCCCAGTTCACAATTTCCATAGTCTTAACATCGAGATCTATATAGAAATATCTTTTATTCCTCATCAAGAAGGTTATATAAATTGAGAACTTTCTCGCCTGAGCAATCATCTGACCATACTTCGCACTCATGTACAGTAATAGAATCATTTGATAGATCTTTTAAGAAGTATCCTATGCCGTCCTCTTCCATCTGTTCGGTTGGTTTCGCAATTTTTATAATATCTTCAGTTTTAATATTAAAAGCACTTATACCATAGCCAGAACTATCCATATTACAATCTTGATAGATTAGATAATCATTCCAAGATAATGGAAATCCTGATGAATCCTCATTCTCAGAATACATAAGCCGCGCGTCATCTACCATGAATATCCGAGTTGTTCCAGACTTATTAAATAAGTAAGTAGATTGGCAGTTACTACTTCCTCCATAGGTAATGTAGTAAGTGTCACCATCCGATAATTCTATTTTTCTCCTAATACCTGCCCAAGCAAAACCAGAAGGTACATAATATGTATAATTCTCTATTGTTACAGCTTCTAATATTGGAAAGTCAGTATCTTCTTCTGTGTATATATCTTGGAAAGTATATTTAATTCCATCTTTTGTAATTCCCTCTTTTTTATTACCCCAAATTAAGCCATTAAAAGAAGTCGAATCTTCATTCTGTTGACATAGGAAAGAATTGGAAAAACTGGGATTAGATACAAGAAATATATATGTAACGGATATTACAAGGAGTGTAAGTGATGTTATAAGAGCTAATCTTAAACCTTTATTACTCTTAGGGATATTAGGAATTTGATTGTCCATTTAATTAAGGATTGAACTTATTCCTTCATTTTAAGGAATTTAATAAAAGGAGTCAATTTACAAGCAGTAAATAATTAATAGTTAGTAACCAATTTTTTAAAGTGTATGAGAAAGCTTTTATTTTTATGCATCTATAAATTCAACAAAATTATACATAAAAAGATAAGCACAAATTTATAGGAAGAATCTTTCTTCTAATTTGCTAATTCAAAACTCATTATTAACTCCTCGGTTGCTTTTCTGAGGTTACTGTCATATTTACCAGATTTAAATACAGCAGAAAGACATTGTTCATCATATATTGTATAGTTATTCTCAGTATTATCTTTTGAACACTTAGAATCATCCTCTGTTGAAAGACCAATATCTGTCATAAGGTTACCGACACTGGAGTTTATGCCAATTAAGTTATCTCCCTTTAATGCATATACTTGTATTATAAAGTTCTCATACTCATTTCCTGCACCTGCTAGTGCATGTCCATGTGCAAGACTTAAAACAGCAAAGATTGTATCTGTATTAGTATAACTAACATTCTTTATTTCAGTTAAAGTTGAGTGTGCACCACGACCATATATACCTGTAGTTAATATCCAAGGGCTTCCTGTATTAAGCCATGTTGCTGCTATGTTTTTATTTTTAATATCATTAGCTGTAGGAGTAAAATACTCCGTAATTTCTTTCTGTGTAAGAACCATCTTATTTATTATACTTATACTCTCAATTGAAGATTTATCAGTGAATCTCCTTGTATATGTTACAATCCCATTTATCATATCCTCTTGGAGCTCATCATCTTCATCTCTAGTTGAGATTGTAAGGTTAAGTCCTGTATAGTTTTTTAACTTAATGTCTGTATATTGAGAAACATCAGTTATTTCTACATTTTGCTTAGGTACATAACTATCATTATCACTTGGTTTTTGAGAATCTATATCGGAGATATCTTCTATATTTTGGTCACTATCTAAGTCTGTATTGCTAGTATCGTCCTTTTTAAGGACAGAAAAAACAATAAGGTATAGAAGAAGGATAGCTAATACAATAGATAAAACTATTAAAATTTTGGGTAATTTCTTTTTAGGTTTCTCGGCCTCAACTGGAACTTGTGGTGTATTCTCAGGTTGAATGGGAGGTGGGGTTATTTCTGTATATATAGGATTATTCATATATAATTTATTAATAAAACATTTTATATTATTCAAGTCTATAGAATAGGGGGTAATCTTGTCAAAGAACATTTGTATTATCAATTTGAAAATTTTTTCTTTTTGACTAGTAGTTAACATCCAGTGAAGGTTTATGGCACAAAATAAATGTCAACCTTAATGATAAAGGTAATCTATTCTACTCCCCTTCGTTGCATTATTAATTTGTATTCTGCGATGATTGGAGCGATGATTGGAACATGTTCAAAATTTTTCGCAATGGTGCGGTTTGTACTTGATCATACTTATCCCCTTTAAGCTGTTGATTCAACAGCTGATGAAGAGCAGGACGAATTAAGGAATCCGAAGCTATAGAAACCCCATTTTTATTCATTACAGTACGGATACTTATACCAGGAAGTTCTGAATAATACCCCTCATGAAGATCAAGGGAACCAGGTATTATCCTCAAAGTGGCATCTGGACGAAGCTCAGATACTCCTTTATACCACTTCGTTAATATTTCTGGCTCTGGAGAGGAAAGTTCTTCTTTTTGTTCTGGAGTAATAGGGCTATCTTCTTTGGTAATTACTGCAACTGCATCAGGCCAAGCAATAATAGCTTTTACAGCTCCTCCATAACCCCCAAATGTTCCACCCTCTAAAAGTTCTGACATCAAAACAGTTTCTCCTCTAGAATCTTTCAGAACATTAAACAAACTGGGATACTGCTCATAAATAGGTTTGAGTTCTTCTAAATATCCACCTTCTATAGATTCCAACCCTTTTACCTTTTCAATATGTTGCTTTTCTAATTTGGCTTCTAAATTTGCAAGATCCTGAGCATCGCTAGGATTTTGAATTCTTCCTTCTGCATCATAGAAATCAGGTAAAGTTCCTGAATTGTTTGTAGAGAGTTCGATTCCCATATTTTTGATTAAAAATATTATCTATACTTGTAATTATATACTATACAGAATCTTCCTATCAAGTGTAATGGAGAGAAAGTATCAAGCAATATTAATAAGTATTGCCAAGGATAGTGCACGTGTTTTGTTGGTACATGTTTGAAATCTAGAATGAGACAAAAGAGACAGTATCAAAAGAGGAGAAAGGTGCCTTATTATCTATCTCAGCATTTTTAGAAAGTTCACTTTTTAGGATGAAATGTTTGCTATTTGCTTAAGCTGATAATATAATACCTACAATATAATATAAAGCCCAATTAGAATGGAAAGAGGAAATGAGGAGAGTATTCAGTTTAAAAACGAATTCTCAAGTGGGATAGAGACATTTAAAGATGTAAGCAAAGAGCAGGAGTCTCTAAATGCAAAATTGTTAATAAAGGCAGGTTTTATAAATCAAGAATTAGCAGGAGTATATACATATACAAGACTTGGTTATGAAGTTCTAAAGAACATTGAAGATTTAACAAGAGAACACATGAGCAAGTGGGGTGGTGAAATTCTTATGCCCTCTCTTCAACCAGTAGAAAACTGGGAAACTACAGAGAGGTTGGAAAGTATGTCTTCTCTTTTTGAAGCGAGAGGTGCAAACGAGACTTCTCGAAAACTTAATTCTTCTAGATATGTTTTAGGACCAACCCATGAAGAAATAGTCACTCCCTTGGCAAAGAGATATATTAAGAGTTATCGGGATCTACCTTTGGTTCTATATCAGATTCAAACAAAGTTTAGGAATGAAGCAAGACCTAAATCAGGTTTGTTAAGAGGAAGAGAATTTAGAATGAAGGATCTTTATTCATTTCATAAAAGTGAAGAAGATTTGTTAGAGTTTTATGAAATAATGAAGGGAGAATATATGTCCTTATTCGAAGATTTAGGTTTAGCAGAAGATACCTTTATAACTTTTGCAGAGGGTGGAGATTTCACGAAAGAATTTTCTCATGAGTTTCAGACATTAATTCCACAGGGTGAAGATACCATATATTTAGATAGAGAAAACAGGATTGCCTATAACAAGGAAATAGTTAATAAAGAAAATGAGGAAAGATTAGGAGTAAAATTTGATACTCTAGAGCAAGTGTCCGCTTCTGAAGTAGGAAATATTTTTCCTCTCAATTTAAAATTTTCTGATCCATTTAGTTTGACTTATACAACAAAGGAGGGTTTAACAAAGCCTGTATATATGGGTTGTTATGGCTTGGGGACATCTCGGTTAATGGGAGTAATTGCGGAGAAATTTGCGGATGAAAAAGGTTTGGTTTGGCCTGAAAGAATAGCACCTGCGAAGTATCATATAGTAACAATAAGTAGGGAAAGGGAGGGGGAGGCCTATGACTTATCTGAGAAATTGTATGAACTAGTAGGAAAAGATGCCCTCTGGGATAGGAGAACTAATGTAAGTGTTGGTGAGAAATTAAATGATGCAGACCTGATAGGTTGTCCTTATAGAGTTGTTGTCTCTTCCAATAGTATTAAGAGGGGAGGAATAGGGGTAAAGGCTAGAACATCAGAGCAGGAAGAGTATATGACAGTAGAACAATTAGTTAATAAACACCGAGAATCTAGGAAGAGTTAGGAATTGCTAAAAGCGATATAAATCTCAATGTCCTTTCCAATGTATAAACTTCTTTTCTAATATGTCTAAAATTTTATTTCCTAAGTACCCTAACATCCCGACTATTATTATTATTGAGAAAACCTCTTTTGTATTAAAAATCATATAGGCATCAATTATTCTTCCTCCCAAGCCTTGATATCTGCTAATCATTTCGGAACCAATTGTTACTATAAATGCGATACTGAAACCCATTTTGAACCCTGCAAAGATATTGGGCAAAATAGATGGTAAAAGAATGAGCGTGAATTCTTTGATTTTGTTTATTTTGTATAATTTCCCTATTTCAGAAAAACTAGCTTTGTTATATTTAATTCCATATGCAGAATTAATAAAAACATACACAAAGACAGAGAAAGAAATGACAAAGAAAGAAGAAAGGTTTCCTATCCCAAAGAATAGGATAGAGAGAGGTGTTAAGAGTAAAGAGGGCAGTGATCGAAAAAAGTCTAAGGGGAGTTCAAGTATTTTATATAGCTTCTCATGATATCCCCCAATAATTCCGAGTAATATTCCTATAAAGGACCCTAAAAAGAAGGATAAAAAAGTAGAAATTAATGTTTGAAATAGTGGTGTATAGAAAAATTGATCTGTAATAAGACCCCTGTAAATATAGATAAAAACCTGATGAGGAACTGGTAATAACAGATTGTTTATAAGATGAGTATAACTTAATAGAGACCATATGGAGAGTAGTAAGGCGAGAGAATAAAAAAAATATTTCATGAAATGTATTGTTTAAGTAACTTAATCGAAGATGATTTTACTTTATTGAATTCTTCTGACGTTAGTAATTCAGGTGTTCTTTTTGATCGGTTAAAGGAAATAGGGATCCTTCCAATTATTTTGGCAGGTCTACCTCCTAGAATTATTAATTCATCAGCAAAAATAATAGCTTCTTCTATCGTGTGCGATACAAGTATAGTAAGAGAAGAGCTTTTTTGAGTGGCTAGATTAAAAAGGATTTTTGTTCTATTAAGATAATCAAGATTAGAAAAGGGTTCGTCTAGTAGCAGTATGTCAGGGGAGTCAATGATAGATCTCAAAAACACCAGTATTTGACATTGCCCTGTACTTAATTGGTAAGGATAGGAATTTAAAGATATGTCTAGATTAAAATCTTTTAATAATTTATATACTAATTTTTGAGAAACTTTTTCTTCGACATCTTTTATTGTGAGAGGAAATACTATGTTTTCAAAAGCAGTCATCCACGGAAATAGGAATTTAGCAGGGTCTTGAAATGCATAACCTAAAGATACATTCTCTTGAATAGGAGAATTGTTGAAAGAGATCTCTCCTGTATAGGATTTATCTAAGCCAGATATAATACGAAGAAGAGTTGTTTTTCCTGAGCCATTAGGGCCGAAGATTGCAATATTTTTTTTTTGAAGTGTTAGATCAAATTTGTCAAAAATAAGCTGTCCTCTACCAAAATCTTTCTTAAGGTTAGAAATTTTTAAAATAGAAGAGCCCATTATTTATCAATAAAAACTAGGTTCAAAATATCTATCTTTCCTGTTAGAACATCGACATCTTTGTAAATGTCCGCTATCTTTTGTAAAGATTCAAAATCAATATCTTCATTAGATTTTACTTTAAAATAGTTGCCCATGTCATCAGTTAAATCAGAGTCAATGTCTGCATATTCTACAAGGAGTTTTTTAGCTTCATTAGGATTATCTCTCATGTAATCAATTGCTCGGTCAAAAGCTCTCAAGTATTTTTCAAAAAGTATTTGATTATTTTCATTATCAAGGAATTTTGTCGTCACAACACCTCCTCCAGACCAAAAAGGATTGAGAACATACTTCGGACGAGGGTTTGTAATCAATAATCTAGAATCAGTTTGTTTTTGAACAGAAGTTAATTGTGGCTGAGTTAGGTATATCGCATCGACACTATTTGCAATAAAGGCTTGAGGAAGTATCTCTTTACCCATTTGCTGTATAGTTATATTGTTTTCTTCTGGAGAGAGATTCAAATTTTCCAATACTGTTTTCATAACAAAATAATCGACACTTCCTTCTGGAACTCCTATGCTTTTACCTATCAAATCATTTATATCTTCGATGGGAGAGTCTTTATGTACAAGAATTCCTTCCACAATTTCATCCTCATTATCATTAATTCCTCCTAAGTGAAAAATCTTTATCTCTCCCGGTGATTGAACTTCTATCCCAAAAGGAAGAGTTAAACTGGTTGCAGGAATAATATCTATATCTCCTCTAATTAAACCATCCATTTCCTCTTTGTATCCAGATGGAACTAGTGTGACAGTAAGCCCTTCTTCTTCAAAATATCCTTGATTATCAGCAATATACATTGGTAGTTCAGCCATTACTTTTATATATCCTAATCTAAGGTGATTAGAAGTTGAATCTTTTGTACGAGTATTGCGAAATACAAGAAAAGATGCAACAAGAAGGGAAACAAATAGAATAAAAATAAATAACGGTGGGATTTGTTGTAATTTTTTCATAGGTATATTATTATAGGTACTAAATAATTAAACCATAATACTCAATAATATGTCTCCAAGTCAAGCTGAATACTCAACAACTACGTCGCGTCCTCACATAAGATTTGTAGTTACTCCTAATTGCAACCTTTCATGTAAAGGGTGTCAGCCTGGAGGAGAAGCGTTTACAAGATCTTGCTATTTTTCAGAAAATAGTAAGGAATTAATATCTTCAAAGGAAATAAAATCACTTGCCGAAATAGCCTTAGATACAGGATTTTCCCCAATAAAAATCACAGGAGGAGAACCGTTGACTAGAGTGGATATTCATGAAGTAGTTGCAGCATGTAAAGAACTTCCCTCATCAACAGTCAATCTAGGGACTAACGGAATATTGTTGTATGAATTTGCAGACAGATTGTCCAAGGCAGGCTTAGACTCACTTAATGTCGGTGTGAATTCTTTAAACAGGAAGAGATATATAGAAGATACAGGAGTAGACGGACTACCAGCTGTTTTAAAAGGTTTAAAGAAGGTGAGCGAATTGGGAATTCCAACGAATATAAATTTGGTTTTGATGAAGCAAAACATTTCGGAAATAGATGATTTTATTAAATTAGCAGATGAGTATGGCCTTAATATAAGAATTTTACCTCTTAGCAATTTAGGAGACTATAACTACTGGTCTAAACATTATGTACCTACTTCTGATTTAGAAAAGTATTTAATTGATAAATATGGAACTAAATCAAAAATTATTAAGCCTTGGTCCGGACTTGGAAGTCCTATGAGCATCTTCTTGATAGGAGATGTAGAAGTGAGGACAATCAATCCCAATAATGGAGTTTTTTATGCAAAGTTTTGTGAAAATAACAAATGTGGTAACTATCCTTGTACGGATGGAGTCTGGGCTTTAAGAATTGAAGCAAATGGTTTGTCAAAATATTGTTTCTATCCTAGAAGTGGCAGAGAGAGTTATAATTATCTTGATGCTTTAAGAGAAGGAAAGATAAAAGAAATTAGAAAGAGGATGAAGGAAGATTTTGAAATATTAAACTCTGCAGAATTAGCTAAGGCTTGGAATGAGGAAATAGAGGAAGCCAAGAACTTGAAATAGAGGTAGTCTTTTAGTTTGTATGGGGATATAGGGGGGCTTGTTGGAATTGGCGGAAGGTATGGAATGACTTCCGAAAATACTGTATATCCTCTCCAGTTATTCCAACATCCCTAATATCTCTTCTCCAATCTCCCCACTAAACCCAGAATATGCTTTTCCCCCTACAAAAATAATGGGGTAGTAACCATAACTTTCTGAAATACCATCACTCTTTGCAATACCACCTTTGTAAGCATTTAGCTGTGTACCAAAATCAGTATCCGTAGTTAAATGCTCCTCATACTCAACCCCATTCTCTTGAAAGAATTCCTCCATCTCAACACACATAGGACCAGTACCATTATGGAAAACTACCACATTCTTGTTACTACTCTCAACAATCCCAGAATCCCCCTCATTAAGATCTTCCACCTTGCATGGATTAGTCACATTCTCCTCCTCCTCGTATGATATAGCTGGCCTTATCTTCTCCGGAGTATATGGAGCATTCTTGTTTACAGGTATCTGCCACATAGGCATAACCTTGTCTACTGTACCTAGGGTATCTAGATCTACCCAATCCACTTCATAGTTATCCCAGAACCTATGCCACATATCGTTCCATCTCTCCTTGTATCCACCAATATATGTATGGGAGACTGCCATGAATTTCTCGTTCTGTATCGCTCTCTTGTACTGTGTCTCCATATCCTCAGGTGAACCATTCCTTTCATAGAAGCTGTAATCACAGAAACTACCATACTTAAACTCGGGTACATCAATATTTGATACCGAGATAATCTTCACGTCATATTCCGCTGGTTTGTATATTGTTGTTGCCAACTCCGTTGTACCTCTTGCAGTAATATATTCAATACCTAAAGCTTGTGCAACCTTAACTGTATTCTCATCTGATGCCATGTACCTAGAACTAATAA
>CAZPFV010000012.1:0-16738 GCA_964585985.1 uncultured Candidatus Saccharibacteria bacterium | reverse complement strand
GATTCAGACCTGTTCTTGTTTAAAAAGAAAGGTATTACAGAAACATCACAGCCTAGTTTAGCAATCTCATAGAGTATTTCCGAGTCAATAGCGAACCTATTTACCTTCAAGTTTGGTAATATCCTCTTTATTAATTCCTTTTTGAATAGTTTTAGACCACACCCTACATCTGTAATATTTTTAGGAAGTCTTAAAAAGAATTTGTTTACTGCAATTAAGCCGTATGAAAAAATTTTTCTAGCCACAGTCATTTCAATATTTGATTCCTTATGAAGTTTTGAAGGAATAACGGCCATAACAGAATCTTTTTTAATTTCCTTAATAGCGTATGCAAGAGATCTAATTTGGATGTCTGTATCAGCATCTATAAATCCTATTACATCACCAGTAGCTCTCTTCATTCCGTATCTTACAGCGTAACCTTTTCCTAAATTCTCTCTATATCCTAATACTGATACTTTCTTTAACCTATTATCCTTAATATATTTCTCTAACATATCCTTAGTATTATCAATATACCCATCAATAACGAAGATGAGTTCGAAATCAGGATTGACTCTTGAAAGATATCCATACAATCTTTCTAATTGATCAATAACTTCTCTTTCTTTTTTGTATGTTGGTAAAACCAATGATAATTTCATTTAGATATAAGGGTAGAAAATAATAAAAACGTATTTATACAAATCCCCAAAGGGGCAATCTCTTACGATTAGGCAAGAGATTGCTCTCTCTTTAGGCGTTTAACTGTAGACAAAATACTCATACCTGTAATAAATGTGATTCCAGCTGCAATGTAAAATATTGTGGTATCTTCAAAGCCAGTTGGAATAGGATCGTGAGTGTATGGGTTATAAGGCCCATATGGATTTGCATCTGCAAACACGGAAGAGACATTTATTAAGAGAGTAGTTGCTACAGTTAATAGTACTGTGTTTAACTTCCTCATATTTAAAGGGCTAGTTAACTTAAATACAGTAGCATTATACTACAGCTAGCCCTAGAAGTCCATACTATGGGTTGCGTGCCCTGAGGTATTGTTCCAATATAACTCCCTCCCTTACCATCTCTTGTGCGTACTCTACTCCGATATATCTGTAATGCCAACTCTCAAACTTGTAACCTGTAATATGCTCGGAGCCTTTGGGGAATGAAATAACAAATCCATATTTATATGCATTCTCTTTTAGCCACTTACTTGCTTTCGTATTAGCGAATTCATCACCTAATCTATCCCCTATTTCATTACTACTGAAATCAATCACTGTCCCTAATTGGTGTTGACTATGTCCCGCTCTTGCAGAGAATGTATCTACTAAAGCGACGTTATTGTTGTTTTTCCCCAACCAGTAGTTATATGTATTTACCTGTGTTTGATACGATCTATATCCTGATACAATACTTAAATCAATCCCATCTTTTTTTGAATCAGAAATCATTTTAGAAAGATCTGAAATGAGGATATTTCTAAGATTGTAGCCATCCCCTCTTCGTATTCCCGCCTTACTTGCCTTAACTAAATCTTTTGGTGCATATGTAGCAGGTAATCTGTACTCCTTATTTACCAATACTAATAAATCATCTCCATCTCTTTTTGTTGTAGAGATACTATCAGGGTATTCCCACCAATTCCCATTACTGGTATTACTCTTCTTCTCTTCTCTTTTGTGGATTACAGTGCTGTCCATTGAAGGATTTTCAACCCATTTTAATTCTTTTTGATCCTTTTGTTCTGTATCTTTCTTTAGGATTAAATCAGCGGTTTTAGCAGGTATAAAGAAGATTAGAATCAAAAATATAATATAAAGAGTAATCTTTTTCATACAGGATATTTTACAGTATTACCAAAGAATATGGAAAGTTAATTCTTAACTCTATTAGCATACCTAAATATCCTCTCTGGTGAATTATAATATTTACAGGTATAGAGGATTAAATCCGCAGAGTAATCCGTAATATACTTGCCTTCATCACCATCATATATTTCATATTCGTACTCTCTTTGATTCCAATATATACTTACTTTTGCACCATTTTCAATTTTAGGGAGATTGTAAAAAGATATTAAATTTCTCTTAGTATTACCCCAGCTAGTATATCCAAAACGGTGAGCTGCAAGAATAATGGGTAGCTCATCTTTTTCTGGAGTACCAAAATCATTTACTATCCAGGTTCCTTTAGTGAGTGCTCTTTTGTAATCCTTACTTTGAGTGATTGGAGAGTTAACACCGATATCAGGTAGTAGTACAAAGTATCCTTCAGGTAAATTAGGATTAAATGGTGGTATGGAGCTTACTTGGACAGGCTCTTTCTGTTCAATTTCATTCTCAACAATCTTTTTAGCAATTTTTTCCTCATCTATTTCAACAGCATCAGGATTAAGTCTGTACCAAACATATGGAGCGGTTGGTATAGCGAGTAGGACTAGAGTAATTAGGATGAAGATGAAGCCCATTGTTTGATAAACTTTTAGCATCTGATCATATTTCTTTCCTTTTTTCATATATTTATAGATTATCATAAATATATACTTTAGAGAAAGAAGTATGGATAAAGCCATAACTGAGAATGTAATAGTAAAAGAAATAGAAGTAGTAGATATCAGGTATTAGGTCAGGAAATATATTTTTTACGATTGTAAAATGGATTAATAAATTAATAATATAAAAGATATGACAAACAAGGAGATCAAATTAGAGGAAATAAAACAAATTATGGATGAAAGCCTAAAAATATTAGAGCAAAAAATAGTGGAGAATGATAAAAATATCAAAAAGATTTTAACAAAAATCGAGCAAAACAATATTGACTATAATGATATAAAGATAGTGTCGTATTTAGATAATTAGATTTACAGCAGTGTCATCGTAGCAACCTTATCATTACTCCCAATATTCATGACCTTTACTCCACTAGTCTGTCTTTTAAGTGTAGGAATAGCTTTAATTGAGGATCTGATAACTTTTGATTTCTCGGATATTACCACTATTTCTGCCTCTGGATGATCCATTACTCTCGCAACTGCAACCCTTCCTGTCTTTGGTGTTACCCTAAATGTAAAGATACCAGTACCTCCTCTTTTCTGTTTTGTATATTCAGATAGTTTCGTCATTTTTCCATAACCATTCTCTGAAAGAGTAAAGATTCTGTTTTCATCCTCTCTAATTACTCCCATACCTACAATATGATCTGCATCTGATTTAAATTTCATAGCAGTTACTCCCCTTGTACTTCTTCCGAGAGGTCTCACATCCTTTTCGGTAAATCTAATCGATTTACCCTCTGCAGTGACTAGTATCACTTCATCATCACCCGTTGTAGGTTTGACCCATGTTAAATCATCGTTTACCTCAAGCCTAATAGCGGTTAAGCCATTAGCTCTAATCTTTTCAAATTGAGAAAGGTCTGTCTTTTTAACAATGCCTCCCTTTGTAACCATTAAGAAATATTTGAAATTTTTTCTCTTTACTACACCCTTAACATCCTGTTTCTCTTGTATCTCTTCTGAACCCATAACTCCACCCTTAGGGTCTCTAGTTAGAATTGATGTTATTACTTCATTTTGGTCTAGCTGTACAAGATTGATTAGAGGTATACCTTTTGCGGTTCTTCCGTATTCAGGAATTTCAAATATTCTTGTACTAAATACACGACCTTTATTAGTAAACAGAAGCAATTCATCATGAGTATTACAGAGTAAGACATGCTCTATGAAATCACCCTCCTTTGTATCTCCTCCAGAGATACCTTTACCACCCCTCTTCTGAGTTTGATATGTGGATGGTGGAACTCTCTTAACATACCCTGAGTGTGTAATTGTAATTAATGTTTCCTCCTGTGCAATCATATCTTCCTCAGAGATTTCATCTATTTTCCCTTTTACGACTTTTGTTTTTCTAGAATCTCCGTATGTATCTTTTATTGTTTTTAGATCCTTATCAATTATTTCTAATATCTTATCTTGGCTATCTAAGATGCTATTGTATTCAATAATGTTTTCTTTAGTTTCTTTATAGTCGTTTTGTAATTTCATTCTCTCCAGTGCAGCTAATCTTCTCAACTGCATATCTAAAATGGCTTGAGCCTGTACCTCAGTGAACTTAAACTTATCCATTAAATTACTCTTAGCAGTTTCCTGAGTTTTTGAGCCTCTAATTGTTGCAATTACTTCATCTAAAAAGTCTAAAGCTTTAAGCAAGCCCTCAAGTATGTGTCCTCGATATCTAGCCTCTGCTAAATCATATTCGTATCTTCTAACAGTGACAGTAATCCTAAATGAAAGAAAAAGCTCTAGCATTCTTTTGAGAGAAAGAGTTATTGGCTCCTGATCTACTAATGCAATCATATTTGCATTAAAGGTTTTCTGCATTTCTGTATATTTGTAAAGCTTGTTGAGTACAGTTTTTGGTTGAGCATCTTTTTTCAATACGATTACAACTCTGATACCATCTTTGTTAGATTCATCTCTTAAATCTGCAATACCTGTGATCTTCTTATCTCTTACAAGGTCAGCAATCTTCTCAATCATATACGCCTTGTTTACTTGATATGGGATCTCTGTGACTACAATCTGATATCTCCCATTGTTTCCTTCTACAATAGAGGCTTGTGCTCTTTGTAAAATTTTTCCTCTTCCAGTAGCGTATGCACTTAATATCTCATCTCTATCATATATCGTTGAACCTGTTGGAAAGTCTGGCCCTGGCACTATTTTAATTAATTCCTCTGGGGTAATATCTGATTTAAAATTGGGATATATTGTTTCTTTACTCTCCTTTATTCTTTCAGTTATCTCTTCTGTTAGCTGTGTGTATTCAGGCGATTTTACATCTACATAATTTTCTAGGTAATCTTCTGGTTTTGAACTCAAAGTTTGAGGAATTAGCTCTGCTTCTTCTTTTTTCTTCCTTAATTCATTATAGATAGCACGACCTTCCCATTTATTTCCTCTTTTAATCATCTCAGAAAGAGCATCAATGAGCTCTCCAAGATTGTGTGGAGGTATCTGTGTTGCCATACCTACTGCAATTCCTTGACTACCATTTGCTAGAAGGTTTGGAAAAAGGGCAGGTAGTACAGTTGGTTCTAATCTTGTCCCATCGTAGTTTGGTATGAAGGTTACAGTCCCTTTATTCAAATCTCTGAGTAGCTCTGGAGTAATTTTGCCTAACCTAGCCTCTGTGTATCTCATAGCTGCTGCAGGGTCACCATCAATTGAACCGAAATTACCCTGTCCTTGTACCAATATGTATCTAGTTGAGAACTCTTGAGCCAATTTGACTAAAGTTGGATATACTACGCTCTCTCCATGAGGGTGGTAGTTTCCAGATGTATCGCCGCAAATTTTTGCACACTTCCTGAAATGGGAGGTAGGAGTTAATGATAGGTCATTCATTGCGACTAATACTCTTCTTTGTGATGGCTTAAGGCCATCTTTTACCTCAGGTAAAGCTCTGGATACGATTACAGACATAGAGTAATCTATATAGTTGGATTTCATTTCGTCAACAATTGACCTAGGTGCAACCTCTCCAGGCTTAAATGTCACATTGAAGTCTACATCAGTATCCTCTTCTAAAGGTAAAGATACAGCGGGTTCTCTGTTTTCTACCTCTACTTTTTCTTCCACTTTTTTGATAAGGGTGTCTTTGTCTGGCATGTCTTTATACATCTAAATTAGCTTTTTTGGCGTATCTCTGGATAAATCTCCTCCTTGGAGGGACTTCATTTCCCATTAACATCTCAAATGTTTTTTCTGCCTCCTCTGCGTCCTCTATATGAACTCTTTTTAATACACGATTCTCTGGATTCATTGTTGTTTCCCAAAGCTGGTCTGGATTCATCTCTCCCAATCCTTTAAATCTGTTTGAAACAGGGGCCTTACCACTATCCTTAGCTTTCTTTACAAAGATATTCTTCTCATCATCATTTATAAAGTAATATTTCTTTTTCCCAATCTCTACCTTATGTAAGGGGGGTTGTGCTACATATACATAGCCTTGTTCAATCAATGGCTTAAAGAATCTATACAGAAGTGTTAATACTAATGTGGTGATATGTAAACCATCTACATCTGCGTCACTCATAATAATGACTTTGTGATATCTAAGTTTACTCACATCTAAAGTTGAGCCAATACCTACTCCTAGTGCAGTCGTAATATCTTTAAACTCATTGTTACCCAATACTCTGTCCACCCTATACTTATGTGTATTAATGATTTTTCCTCTGAGCGGTAGCACTGCTTGAGTGTGCCTGTCTCTTCCTTGTTTTGCACTTCCGCCTGCAGAGTCACCCTCTACTATGTATAGCTCTGCTTCTTTAGGATCGCTACTAATGCAATCAGCTAATTTGCCAGGTAAGGTAGTGCTTTCTAAGGCACTTTTTCGGATAACGGCATCTCTAGCAGCTTTTGCAGCAGCTTTTGCTTTGTATGCAAGAATTGCTTTCTCTAATATCGATTTAGCCTCTTTAGGGTGCTCATCTAAGTATACAAGTAGTTCATCCCTTATAACTTTTGCTACAGCATTCTTTACTTCAGGATTATTCAACTTAATCTTTGTTTGTCCTTCAAATTGAGGATTTGCTACCTTAACGGATAGTACAGCGGTAAGTCCCTCTCTTACATCATCTCCTGATAAGGAGGTGGTAAGGCCTTTGAGTAAATCTGCTTTCTGAGCATATGTATTAATTGCACTAGTTAGAGCTGTTCTAAACCCTGAAAGATGAGTACCACCCTCTGGGTTGATAATGTTGTTTGTGTAACACCTAACATTCTCATCCATGCTGTTTGTGTACTGTATGGCTGCTTCTACAAGAACTCCTTCGTGAGTTTTGTTAACATAGAAAGGAACATCATTAATTAATTTCTCGTCAATATTCATAAAGAGGACATATGATTTGATTCCGTCTTCGAAATACAGTTCATATATCTTAGGGTCACTGCCCTTCTCTACTCTCTCGTCCCTAAGTGAGATTCTAAGACCAGCTGTTAGGTAAGCATGCTGTCTACATTTTTTGACAATCTCCTTAAAATCAAACTCCGTTTCAGTAAAAATTTGCTCATCAGGCATAAATCTATGCTCAGTTCCTGTCTCATCCTTTATACTACCAACTTTTTTAACGGGAGCTACAGGTATTCCTCTCCTATACTCCTGTTGATATACACCACCATCTCTTCTTACAGTTGTAGTCATCCATTCAGAGAGAGCGTTGGTACACTTCATACCTACTCCGTGCAAACCACCTGATACTTTGTAAGCACCCTCTTCAAACTTCCCACCAGCATGAAGGTTGGTCATTACTGTTTCTAAAGTAGACACTTTCGTCTGTGAATGGATTTCGATGGGGATACCTCTCCCATTATCTTTGACAGATATTGAACCATCTTTGTGAAGAGTAACCCAGATTCGATTACAGTAGCCACCAATTGCTTCATCAACAGAGTTATCCAAGATTTCTGTAAATATGTGTAGTAAGCCGTTTCTGTCAGTTGATCCAATGTACATAGCGGGTCTTTTCCTTACAGCCTCTAATCCCTGTAATACTTGGATGTTTGATGCTTTGTAACTACTCTCTTTTGCCATTATCAATTATTTTTAAATTAGTATATTTCATTCCTTCTAACCGGCCTCTATTCTAATATATTAAAGGCCAAAATGTTAAGAGGTAAGTTACCTTGTTAGAACAAGGAAAAGATTTTCTAGGAGTAATCTCCTATTCCCATTTGCTTGAACTCTCTTTTTCGTTTCTGAAATCCTTTGAATATTATCATAAATCTTTTGAGATTGCTCATTGCTCTTTAGGGCATCTTCAAAAAGATTCTGGTAGTAAGATTCAATTTGATCTAAGAACTCTTTACTATTGTCCATATCTTTAGATATCTTCTCAATACTGCTAAAAGCCTCTATTAGATCCATCTCTAATATATTAGGTACACCTACATCCTCTCTCTCATTTTTAACTTGCTTTGTATATATCTTCATTGATCTTGAAAGAATTGTTGGTAACAGTTTTCTTTCATTTGTAGTTGTTAATATGTACGCTGTTGTACTACTACTCTCTTCCAATGTTTTGAGAAAGGAATTCTGTGCTTGAATTGTCAGCCTATCTGCATCTACAACTAAAGCAACTTGTACCAGCTCTGTGTATGGGGTATAGACCATCTCTTTTTGAAGTTTTTTAACATCTTCAATACCTATACTATTAATATTGCTACTTTCAATTCTATGAATATCAGGAATATTAAGATTTAGGATATCCTCTTCAATTTCTCGCATCCACAAAGTAGAGATTATAGATACTACTTTGTCATTAATATTTTTACTGTTGTTACCAATAATGAGGTATGTCATAACAATATATTCTATCATATTTAGGAGTAAAAATCTTCCTTAATATATCTCTAAAATGCTTGCAAATTAAAACTTTTTAATTCTACATATTGATTTTGGTTATAGGTCATGCAATGTTTTTTTTCTCTTGCTATTATTATACAAGACTAAATTAACTGCCTATTTTTTGTGAGCCAGGAAACACTGCTAACATATCTTCAAAAACAGGGGGTAATTAATAACGCGGATGCTGTAAAAGTTCAAGTTGAGAGAAGTCGTTCTCCAAAGAGTGAGGAGACTGTGATAAGGGAGATGGGTCTTGCTGATGAGAAAGAAATTGCAAGAGCGAAATCTTACCTCTTCAATATCCCGTATGTGGATTTAATAGAGACGGATGTTCCCGAGAGTGTGATTGCGGAAGTTCCCATTGATAATTTAAAAAAATACAGAGTTGTTCCTTTTGAAAGGGGTGAGGGTTATGTTAAGTTGGCGATGCTTGATCCTTTTGATGTTCAAGCAACGCAAGCCCTGCAGAGGAGATATCCTCCAAATACAAAGTTAATAGTATATATTACAACCGAGGATGGATTGAATTTTGTTTTAGATCGAAGAATTGGAGATGTAATGAGCTCTGAAGTAACTCAGGCTCTAGAAGATGCGGATGTGCCAGTTCAGGAGATTAATGAAGATCCTAATCTCATTGACAGCATTGATTTGAAGAATGCCCCTGTAGCAAGAATTGTAAACTCTATTATGCAGTATGCAGTTACTTCAAAGACTTCAGATATCCATATTGAGCCAATGGAAACAAGATTAAGGGTAAGGTTTAGAGTCCATGGGGTAATGACAGAGAGATTATCCCTGCCTAAAAGTCTAGCCCCTGCTGTTGTCTCGCGTATTAAAATTATGTCTAATCTAAAGATTGATGAAAAGAGAATTCCTCAAGATGGGAGGTTCCAGATTAAAGTAAAGAATGTTAAGGTGGACATTCGTGTATCTGTAATGCCAATGATTCATGGTGAGAAAGTAGTAATGCGTTTACTCGAATCAGATACTTCAGGTATTACATTGGAGTCAACAGGTATGCGAGGGAATGCGTATAAGGTGTTTCTTGATGCATTAACTGTCACCAACGGAATTGTACTGGTTACTGGCCCAACTGGTAGTGGTAAGACTAGGACTTTAGCCTGTTCTCTAATTAAGGTAAATGATCCAGGAGTAAATATCATCTCCCTAGAAAATCCTGTTGAGATTAGGGTACCAGGTATAACTCAGATTCAGATTAATCCAGATGTCGGATTGACTTTTGCTTATGGACTAAGATCTGTACTGCGACAAGACCCTGATATCGTAATGGTTGGTGAGATTAGAGACCAAGAAACAGCAGAGCTTGCCATTCAAGCATCTTTAACTGGCCACTTAGTACTCTCAACTCTTCACACTAACAGTGCGGCTGCAGCTATTCCTAGGCTTTTAGATATGGGAATGGAGCCTTACCTTTTAGCATCTACTATACGTGTCTTAGTAGCTCAACGATTACCTAGAAAAATTTGTACTAGATGTATAAAGGCACATCCTGCAACAGAGGCTGAAATACAGGAGATGAAGAATGCGTTGGGTACTATAAAGAATTTTGATCTTTTTAATTATGTTACTCAGGTAGTGAATGCAAAGAAAGCAAAGGGTGAGGAGGGTTCTGCGGTCTTAAGGGCTCCTGAAATAGGGCCAAATGGAGAACAGATTTTGTATGTCTATGAGGGTTCAGGTTGTGATAGATGTGGTGGATTGGGATACTCTGGCCGTATTGGAATCTTTGAGGTCTTGGATGTTACAGAAAAAATTAGTAGAATGATTCTAGAAAATGTTACTGCTCAAGATATAGAGAACGAAGCGATAAGGAACGGTATGATTACTATGACTCAAGATGGCTTTTTAAAGGTGCTCGAAGGGATTTCAAGTATTGAAGAAATCCTAAGGGTGTCAAAAGAATAATTTTAAGTTATAATGAAAAACAATGGAAAATAGTACTGCCCAAAATACTCCAGTAACATATCCTGATCTATCTCAGGTTTCTTCCCCTACTCAGCCAATACAGGATAATTCAATAACTCCGCCTCCCTTCTCGTCAAATCCACCTACTCCTTCCGTGGAAGAGTTAAGTAATATCCAAGAGGCATCTCCAATAAATGATTTGAATGCACAATCTGCTCTCAAAGGATTTGCTGGCGATAACCTTGGTGACATCATCCCTGGAGAGAAGATGCCTAAGGCACTCATTAGAGATCCTAAAAAAGACAACCTATCCAAGCCAATTGGCGCTGCTGATAATGTAGCTCCAATAATGCCCAAATTAACTGAAACATCGAAAATAGACGAATTATTAAAGTATGCAATTGATCATAACGCTTCTGATTTGCATATATCGTCCGGGTATCCACCAATAGTAAGAATAGATGGCGAGTTAATGGAAATTAGTGAAAGTATTATCTCCCCTCAAGAAGTGGAAGAGTTAATCCTACCAGTTTTAAGTGATGAGAAAAAAGAGTTGTTAGAAGTAAACAGAGAGGTTGATTTAGCCTACTTCCATGAAGGTGAAACTCCCGCAAGGTTTAGGATAAATGCATTCTATGCAATGAAGAATATGTCTGCTGCATTTAGATTAATTCCCTCTAAAGTAAAAAACTTGGATGAATTAATGCTACCAAATATTTACCACCAGTTTGCTCAACTCAAACAGGGCTTTATACTAGTTACAGGTCCAACTGGACATGGAAAGAGTACGACCCTTGCCGCAATTCTTGAAGAGATAAATACTACGAGATTTGCACATGTTGTAACAATTGAAGATCCAATAGAGTATGTTTTTGAAGGTAAAAAATCACTCATAGATCAAAGAGAAATGAATGATGATACTCACTCCTGGCCGATTGCACTAAGGAGTGCACTAAGACAAGATCCTGATGTAATACTTGTAGGAGAAATGAGAGATTACGAAACTATAGCATCAGCAATTACTCTAGCAGAAACAGGCCACTTAGTATTTGCAACACTTCATACAAACAGTGCAGCACAAACAGTAGACAGAATGATTGATGTATTTCCCCATAATCAACAACCACAAATACGACTTCAACTTTCAAATATTCTTGAAGCGATTGTAGCTCAACGTCTTATCCCTCTAGAAAAAGGAGGAAGAAGAGCTGTGTGTGAGATTATGATTGCCAACCCTGCCATAAGGAATATGATTAGAGAGGGAAAGAGTCATCAAATTGATAATGTGATTAGAACAAGTTCAGACATCGGAATGGTATCATTGGAGAGATCCTTGGTTGCACTAGTAAGAGAGGGTGTGATATCGGTACAGAGAGCTCAGGAGTATGCAGTATACCCTGAGGAAGTATTAAGATTACTTAAGAGTTAAAATATATGGCAAAATTCAATTACTCTGCGAGAGATAATAAGGGGAAAGAAATAAAAGGTAAGTTGGAGGCAAGAGACGCCCAAGCTGTTGTGGAAATATTACAAGATAAAGGGTTGGTAGTTGTAAATGTTAAGGAGAAAGCAAATATAGATTTTGAGCAGCTTGGTCAAATCAATATAGGTGGTGTTCCTATGCAAGAGAAGGTTATCTTTATGAGACAGCTTGCTACTATGGTTGGTGCGGGCTTACCTCTTACAAGAGGTCTACAGGTAATGGAGCAGCAGATTTCCAACCCTATGTTTAAAAAAGTTATAACACAGGTTAAAACCTCTGTTGAATCAGGGAAGAGCTTAGCAGAATCTTTTAGAAATGCCGACGAGGTATTTGATAATATTACTATCAACCTTATCGAAGCTGGTGAATCAAGTGGTAACCTAGACCAGATATTAAATAAGTTAGCTGTTGAGCTTGAAGAAAGCAAAAAATTACAAGGTAAATTAAAGGGGGCATTAACATACCCAGCAATTCTAATTGTAATCATTATTGGAGTAATGGTTTTAATGATGCTAGTTTTAGTCCCAGCTATGAGTGATATATACTCTGAATTCAGTGGGGAGCTACCTGCAATAACAAGAATTATGGTTTCTATGAGTGATTTCTTTCTTAACTACTGGTGGGCGATTCTTGTCGCTGTGCTAGGGGCGATCGTAGGTTTCAAAGTTTGGATTGATACTCCTAAGGGAAAAAGGAGTTGGAACAAAATCATTCTTAAGATTCCAATATTGGGAACAATTGTAAGTAAAATGCAAATTGCTCAATTTACAAGAATTTTGAGTCTACTTTTAAGTAGTGGCTTATCCATTATCAGGGCATTAGAATTAACTGCAATGTCACTAAGCAATCAGATGTTTAAGGAGGTTGTTTTAGAGGCCAAAGCAGAGGTTGAAAAAGGTGGTTCATTGGCACTCCCTGTTGCAAGGAGTGATTACTACCCTCTTTTGGTAAGTAGTATGATTGCAGTTGGAGAAGAGACTGGAGAGTTAGATACTGTTTTAGCAAAAGTTTCTCAGTATTACAAAGAGGAGGTTGATCAGGCAACGGAGAATATGTCTTCTCTTTTGGAACCAGTATTTTTAGTAATAATGGGTCTGGCTGTAGCTTTCATTGCATTGGGTGTGTACACTCCTATGTTCCAACTTTCAGAGGTTATGGGTATGGTTGTTGACTTTGTGGATTTAATCGTATAACTTAGTATTATATATATTAATTAAATAATTTATTATATTTATTAAGCGAATGAATAGAAAATATTCAGGTTTTACCCTAGTAGAGATGCTTATCGTAATGGGTATCATTATTATCCTTATGGTAGTAGGTATCACTGCTGGAAGATTTGCTATTAACAGAGCAAATGATGTAGCACACAAGAATGCGGTAGATCAAGTATATGTTTCATTACAGGCATACTATACTGATGAAAGAGAATATCCTACGGGAGGTGGTAAGCCTTGCACTGGAACTGTGTGTACTTTTGCGGAACTTGTTGGTGATGCAAATACATCGGGCCTTTTGGTACCGTATATTGATGCCTATTCTTTTGATGGATCTAGTATATCTTCATATTTTTACGGTGTAGGTGGTGACGGAGGTAATCAAGCAGTATTGGTATGTGTGACATTAAGAGGAGATGCTCTAGAAAATAGTACACATCCTGACGGAGCTGTATACTGTGCAGGTAATGGGATTGGTGTTCCAGACATGGACTTTGGGGGGGCTACTCCAACAACAGTTACAGTAGCGGAGATGAAAGGGGAAGGTGGTGAGACAGATGATCCTGCTTGGACTACTTTCTCTTCTGGAGGTTCAGAGTGGGACAAGGGATGGAATTAGAGAAAAGTTAGTAATTTGAAATTAACCCCCTCTCTTGAGGGGGTTTCTCTTTTATATTTCTTAAAAATATATATAATGGGTATATGCATATATATTTTACATTCATGATGTTTCTGTTTGGATTAGTATTAGCAAGCTTTTTAAATGCCCTGCTATACAGAATAGATAATGGATATAAATATCCTGAAATATATATAAAAGGATCACACTGTGAAAAATGTGGTAAATTACTTAAAACATACGAATTAATACCTGTACTCTCATACTTCATCTTTAAAGGAAAGTGCCCTGTATGTGGGTATAAGATACCACTCTACTATCCAATATCTGAATTAATGCTAGGAGTAGGAATGGCAAGCATCTATTACTCCTCTCTATCCCCTACTCTGTTCATAGTATTAATATTTTTTTTCTGTTTCTCATACTACGATAGGATCTATAAAGGAATACCAAGATCTTTAGTAAACATTTATTTAATTCTTTCAGTTGCATATATATTTACAAATATCTTAATTACCTCTCAAATACCAGAGAATTCCCTTATCATTGGTCTAGGATTTACTATTTTTGTACTCCTAATCTCTAAAATAATGAAGAAGCCATTTGGCATTGGAGATATACTAGTCCTACTAGGATTTAGCCTCCTACTAAGCATGCCACTATATATTGGATACATATATATATTTCTAATTGTTTCAAGTATATACTCTCTGTTTTTAATACTATTTAAGAAAAAGTCACGTAAGTCTTCAATACCACTACTACCCTTTATGTACGTATCCTTCTCATTGTTACTCTTACTAAACGAATATGTAGTAGAAATAGTTGGAAGGATCTTTTACCTTTAATAATGCTGCCCTCTCTTGAGTACTCAATAGAATTCTGTTAAATTATATATAGTCATAGATTAATACAAACTGTCCATGGGAGAAAGAAAGAGAGAATATCGAGCATTTACATTAATTGAGGTACTTACTGTACTGGGTATCATGATTATCCTTACGGCCGTTGGTACTAGTGGCTTCTTAACTGTTAGAGAAACCTTTATTGCAAAAGAGAATGTAGAATTAATCATCCAAGACATTAAGAGTGCAAAACTAAAAGCCATGAATATGTCCAAAGGAGAGGAAAGCAATTGGATATATGGATTTGGGATTGATTTTAGACCCTTTATGGGTGAGAATAGCGAAGATTATCAATTCTTTAAATGGTGTGCACCTGTATCAGAATTTGGGGAACTATATACACATAATGGGACAGATTACGACTTAACAAAAGGGGTGATACCAAATTTTTACAATGGCTCTGACTTAAGGGCTCTTGTTAATCCAACTCCACCCAATTTATGCGGTGTCGAGCAATATTGGAATGGTAATATCTCTGCTAGCTGTTATAACGAAACAGAATGCCAACCTGAAAAGACAGGAATCGTCCAATTAGAGGGCATATCTACCTCTTTAATTGATCGTAGTTCACTAGAAGTATCAATATTACGGAATATACCAGGTGAAACTTCTTTTAGACCTGCTATCCTCTTTTTTGAATCATTAACAGGTAGAGCCATTATCTATGCAAGTGACCAAAGAGTTTTAAATTATGAGGATAAAGATGATGGGGTCAGTTATAATTCAGAAAATTTCTATCCAATAGATATTGTAATTGAAAGAAAAAGAAGTAATAAATTTGATTTAATATCTGTATACCCGCTCTCTGGAGAAGTCATTCACCATGTTTATGACTCTAGTGACTATCCCCAAGAAGGTAGTTGTGAGGGATCTGTGCTAGCATGCTTCACTTTGGGAGAAAAGCAGTATAAGAGGTTCGGTATAGAGGATGAAATTAATTCATATAGGGATTAATATGAAGAAAACAAATAGTAAATATCATGGAATGGGTTTTGCAGAGTCATTGATTGCTTTGATGATTGCAGGTGTTGTCGGAATTGTTCTGATGCGAATATCCTCTTCTACTTTGAGAGAGTTGGCTCAATTAGATATACAAGATGCGATAGCCAAGCATGCGGTCTCAACAGCAGTAAGTTTACAAAAGGTAGCAATACAAGATATGGCCCTTCCTGATGAAGGGAAGCAATTTTTTGATTTAGAAGAGAACTTTTGCTACAACATTGATCAAGAATCGAATATTGATACTGAAAATACTGTTCCATGCCCTACTCTTGAGAATAATCGTCCAGTAACCTATTCAAAAATTTTTGAAAATAGCAAAGAGACTCCGTATTTTAGAGTAATGAGAGTAAAAGAGAATGAGGAAAAAAGAGCCATTGTTGAAATCATAGTAGGAGTTTCCGATATGGCAGGTTTACACACTACGAACAAGGATATTAAGGATTTTACATATTTAGTAGTAATAGCAAAATGAGAAACAGTGAAAAAAATTATGAAGGTTTTAGTTTAATTGAAACTCTGTTTACAATTGTAATTTTATCAATTGTGATGTTACTTGTAGCTACAGTACTTAACACTGTGATTAAGACATCTCATACGGCTAATGCAAAAAACTTAGCAAGAAGTAATATTAATTATATTATGGATACATATGGTAGGGCACTAAGTAATTCAGATATAAATGATATACACATGTATGACTCTTCAGATATAAGGGGGTTCTCTTTTGATAGTAATGGTGTGCCCAAGATTCATACACCACTTGGCTCTACTGGAAGTGTATATACAGAATCAGAATTGGTATCTGGTCAAACGGGTAATGAAGTCCATGTCTTGTTATCAGGATACAGTACATGGACCTGTTTAGGGTATTTTACTTCCGAAAATCCTGATGACCCTGGCTCTCCATTTGGATATATTGTTAAGGCGACATCCAATGATTTAGAAGATCCTAGTAGATGTTTCGCTGATGATGCGATTATTACCGTTTTGCATTCATATTCAGTAGATACAAGTCAGTTTAGTATTGAATATATAGATATCGGAGATCAGTTAAACAAAATGTTTGTTATAAATGCAGAATTGACCCCACTCTACTGGCCAATGTCTGATACATTTAAACTTGTTCAAAAGCGTGTATCAAGACAGATGGTTGTATCTACCAGAGCATTGACAAGATATTAGTAAAC
>CAZPFV010000011.1:5901-17058 GCA_964585985.1 uncultured Candidatus Saccharibacteria bacterium | reverse complement strand
TTTTTTCATACTTAAATCGATTGAATTAAATATTTATACATCTCTATTTTATAGATAAAACAATTTCTAGTCTACTATTTTATCAGAAAAAAGAATCCCCTGTGTATGATCGAATTCATGCTGTATCACTCTTGCCTCCATATTTGAAAAGGTACCTTTGTTTACCTTTCCATCCCTATCTAGATACTTTACCTTTATCTTCTTGTATCTGGCTACTTTCCCCTCTTTTTGGGGGATACTTAAACATGCCTCTACTTCCGTAACAAGATCTTTTTTAAGAATCTTTATCTCAGGGTTTATCATTATTTCAAACTCCCCACTATCCTCTCGTAATATGCAGAATACTTTTTTTTCAATACCAACCTGTATAGCTGCAAGTCCAGCAGCAGAGTATCCCTCCTCTGTTTTAACTTTTTGGGCTGTATATATCAGATCATTAAGAAAAGATTGAAATTCAGTAGAGCTAATTTCCTCTTTAGAAACAGCTTCTGATATCTTTCTTAAAACTTTCATCTGCTTAGGATCTTTAGTTGTATATATTTCTAAAAGCTTTGCCATATTTAAATTATACCACAAGCAGGAGTATCAAAATGAGATGATATGTTGCTGTAGCAGTAACGGGCGTAATGGGAATAGCTAAATTAAAGTAATTCGCTAATATTTTTAATAACGAATACTTTAGCATTTTTATTATTTTTTAATAGTACTTTTTCGCTACTGTGAGAAAGATATACTAAATATTTATATCCAGCCCCTATTGCAGAGTAAATGTCGGAATCTAAATTATCACCAACAACCAAGCTCTTTTCAAAATTAAGTTTAAAGTATTCTCCTGCATCTCTCCACCCTTCCTTATCTTTTGAGTCTTCAATTTTTGTTGTAAAGAATTTTAGATTTAATTTTTTACCATATTTATTAAAATATTCATTCTTTATTTTCTCTACCTTGATTTTTGTCCATATTTTTTGAGCGTGTGAGTATACTCCCATATTAATACCTAAATCATGTAATTTTTTAAGAGTATTAAGTGTATATGGAAAGAGTGATGGAGAGGTGAGATAGAAATCTTCATATGTGGAGCTTAATTTCTTGACTATTTTTTTTGTATCCAATTCAACACTTTTTGAGTTGTAGTACTTTTGGATTGCTTCCAAAGTTAATGTATTAATTAACAAGGGAGAGTTACTTTCTGTATAAATCTCGTGGGAGATTTTAGAAATTTCTTTAGTTATCCTCAACTGTTTTCGAAGAGGCAGTGTAGGTGAGATATCACTTACTACTCTTACTATCGCATTTGCCATCTCTTCTTTGTAGTATCTATTTGTATCAATTAATGTGGAATCCATATCAAAAAGAACGAACTCTATTTTGTTACTTGTTAGGAGTTTTTTTAGTTGAGTCATAGTAGGTAAGATTTTATTCCTTTAGCTTTAATTCTACAATGGCTTTATCACTTGCTGAGAAAGAGCCCTCTTGTTTGAAATCATACATTACTTCTGCACAAACATCAGTGCTGTTGGGTTTCAATACCTCAACTAATACGGTAACTTGCTCTGGGTAGCTCTCTCTAACTATTACTTCGATATATCCTTCATAGCAGGGGTTAGGAAAGATTCCAGTTACAGTGTACTCCCAATTGTTATCTGAAATATACGTTTGATCAAGTTTTAAACTGTAGTTTGTATTTACTTGCTCAGAGGGATCGGTAATAGAGTCCTTTTTTTTGTTGTAAGAGAGTGAGAGGTAAGCCAATACTGCAAGTAAGAGTACTATTATGAGTAAAAGTATGGGAATATTTTTTTTATCCATAAACAGTAAGAGATTATTTTAGACTTTTTCTACCCTCTTCTTTGTATATTAATAGCCCCCAGATACTAGATAGAATGATGATAAAGCCTGCTGTAGATATAACGAGATCAAAGTATTTAGGGCCCATATTAGCAATTATTCCACCAATGATACTAACGAGTCCTGTAAAAATGCTGATGACTGTTTCATAGGCAGCGTACTGCCTTCCCTCTCTCCCTTCATCAATATTTAACGCAAACAGTTTCCTCCAATTAGTTACATTTAGGGCAACCCCTATACCGAATATGAATTGTAATATGTAATAGTGAGAGGATTTACTTATTGTTGGGTATAAGAGAAATGGTATACCCATGAGAATAACTCCTAGTATTAGTAAGAATATTTCGTCTTTATCCTTCTTGTATTTATCGGAGATATATCCTAGTGGTATCTGAGTTAGGGCTCTTGTAAAAAAATATATTGATGTCCCTATTCCTACAAATTGAACGGCATCTTCTCCCAACTTTCTTGATAGATATATCCCTACAATAGCGGAGATGACAGAGTATAGACCCCATGAGAATACATCCAAAAGTGTAAGAAAGAGTATAACTTTGTTTATTTTTTTAGATCTTTTTTTTATTCGTTCCATACTATGCATAACCCATTTTTTATTTGGGTGTTCTTCTATTCTTAAATCATATTAGCTAGTGAAATTAGCCATTTGTGATATATTTTTACCCTTCCCAATGATTTTCTTGATATTAATAATTAGAAGAATTACGGCACCTATTAGCAGTATTGTCAAAATTGCAATTATTGAAATGAGTACAGATTTATTATTCATGTTTATTAAGGGGGTTTTGTCTTCACCTGCAGCTATTTTATCTTCACAGAGCTGTATTACAGGTTTAAGGGTCACACCCAGTAGTGGTTGCTCATCTAATATTTCAGTAAGAGAGCCTTGAGCTCTTTTGTAATATCCAAGTGAGGCATCTGAAAGTGCACTTCTAAGCTTACTACTCACAGAATTTGGTTCTACAGGTATGGAGGCTCTATCTAAAAATGATATTATTTCTTTTGCAGAGACTCCGTAGTTATAGTTTCCTGAATCTGAACTTATTGAATATGTTGCGATTCCTACTACTTCAGCATTTTCCGTTATAATTGGACCACCACTATTGCCACTCTCTATTGCTGCATCTATTTGAATAAGGTCATATGTATTAGTTGTATTCGGTTTGATTGCAGTTATGCTTCCCTTTGTTACGCTTGAACTTAATATCTCTGTATTGCTTACTAATGCGGAATCATCAGCAATCCCTGGATACCCAACTACATATATGGTTTGTCCTGTTGAAAAGCCAGAGGAGAGAATCCCAATGGAAGGATAATTAAAATCGCCTTCAATTTGCAATACAGCTAAATCCGCAATCTCTGATATCGAGGCATCCTTGGATAGTATAGAAAGATAGAATGATGGGAGATCGTTACTTTTGATAAGGTTGGCTTTTAAGTGATCTGTACTATTTATTAGTAAGTTAGGATTTTCAGGATCTATATTAAAAATTGCGTTCCCTTGTACATATATCTCTCTGTCTTTATCTGTGATTGTAATGTAGCCCTCTTCGTACATTTCAACAATAATTGAATTGAGGATGTTGCTAAATTCCTCTTCAGTAATTTGCGACAGAAGTGTAGGGTTATAATAGGAAAGAAAAAAATCAACAAGGTCAGCAGCCAAATCCTCTTCAAGCTTTCCATCTGGTGACCAGCCGTTTAATAGGGCGTCGAAGTTATTTGGATTAGCTACATGTGCATTCGTTACAATATTTCCCCTATCATTAATGACAAAGCCACTTCCCATACCAGCCGAGCATATAGTGTATGTTTTTCCTCCAATCCTCATGTCTTCCATCTCAGAGAATTTAACCATATTACATTCTTTACTTAATATTCTTACAGTGGAGGCTTGTCCAAGAATTTGTCCATGGTTGACTAAAGATGAGGTTGCTGAAAGTACTTCAGAGCTTTCCTCCTGGCTGTCTGTAAAAGAGACTTGTTCTATTATTTTAATTAACTCAAATGAGAGCTCCGTATTTTTATAGAAATCGTATCCCCATATCTGAAGGTATACGCTCTTGTTATTAGGGAATTTTTTATAGATTACTGTTAGATCATCTACCTTACTATCAGAGGGCTTTATAACAGAGGGTCGATCATAGGAGAAAAGTTCTACGCCAACATCATCAATAATAGCGATACTTTCTAGATGTTTTGCTGTTGGATAGAGTGATTTGATATCATTTTCGTCACTTACCCTTATCGATGCATTTTTAAAAGGTGATAGCTTTCCTACTGTAGATAAGATTAGGTAATCATAAAAATCGGAGATTGAGAATTCATTGCTATCGTACTTTAGTAGTATGCCTAGGTCTTCTGAGTAATACTCTTTAAGTCCAGAGGTATTTACTTGCTCTAATATTAAAGTATCAACACCTTTAACATCTTCATTGAGAAAGAGGTTTTGACCAAAGTACATAATTCCAAATAGAGAGGAAACAATTACAAAAAGAGAGAGTACAGAATATATTATATGCTTCATATTAGCATAGCCCTTTGCCATCTAGATTACGAATTAATTTAATATGTCTAATTTATCACAGTTAAATACTCTTTACAAACAATGTATTATTCAATTATTCCACCCCCTACGACCAAATTGTTTTTGTAAAATACTATAGCCTGTCCCCTAGTAATGGCTCTTTGAGGTTGTGAGAATATTACTTCCACCTTTCCCTCCTCTATTGGATGTATAACAGAGTCCGCCTCTGTTGCACCGTACCTTATCTTACTCTTGACTTCCATACTCTCCTTTAATGTGTCAAATATTATCCAGTTTAAATTTTTAACTGTGAGTTCTTTTGAAAAAAGCTCATTATTGCTCCCTAGTACAATCTGATTACTATCTGCATCAATACTCAAAACATACATAGGTTCACCTGTAGAGATTCCTAAATCTCTTCTTTGACCTATCGTGTAGTTTAATATTCCTCTATGGTAGCCGAGGATATTACCCTGAGTATCTACAAATTCTCCCTCAGGTAAGACGGTATTACTTTCTTGGGAGATATATTTTTTGTAATCATTATCCTTAATGAAGCATATTTCTTGGCTTTCAGCTTTTGATTTTGTAGGAAGATTTACCTTTTTTGCTATCTCTTTGACCTCTTCCTTACTGTATTTACCCAACGGAAAAATTACTCTACTCAATTGCTCCTGATTTAGATTGTAAAGGAAGTAGCTTTGATCTTTCTTACTATCGACACCTTTTTTAAGAAGATATCTACCATCTCTTCCCTCCACAGAGGCGTAATGCCCTGTAGAGATGTAATCAATACCTAATTGATTTGCTTTCTCTAATAATCCCTCAAATTTTACATATCTATTACAAATTACACATGGATTTGGGGTTCTACCTGATTCATACTCAGAGATAAAGTACTCAATTACATACTTATTAAAATCCTTTTGTACATCAAAGGTATGGTATTCAATATTTAGAAAATCAGAAACCTTTTTCGCATCTGTATTAATTTGGGCAGTGCTACAATTAGAATCTTTAAACATCTTAAGTGTTGCACCTACTACCTCATATCCATCTTGTTGAAGAAGATATGCAGCTACTGAGCTATCAATTCCACCACTCATTCCTAGGAGTACTTTCTTATTTCCTTTTATTTTTCTTTTTGTAATCATTAATTGTTGTTCTAGAGATATGTGTAATAGATATAGATTATACAACATGTACAGTAAATATAGAGACATGTTGCATTATGTATTTTATCATAAAGCCCCATAGTAACCCATTGCATGTTAACAAAAAGTTTAGTACTCTGAGATAGAAAATATATTATTACATACTATGCTGGAGAAAGAACTTGAACTAGAATTAGGTCTGTATGAAGAAGTTATAATTCACTTATCCTCTATTTATCCTCAGATGCATTTAAAGAATGATCTCTTCCAATCAGAAACAAATGGGTACATTCAAGGGATGAATTCGTATGAAATGAAATTTGCTGAATATCTTTGGTCTCAAAATTACTATCTTTTTAGAGAGCCAAGAATTGATGGGTGTAACCATTTACCTGATTTTTTTGTTTATGATAGGCAAACAGATAGTGGCTTATTACTTGAGCTAACTCTTTATTACAAGGATTTTGCTAATTGTAATACTTCTAAAAAACATAGAAATGAAGTAAAGAAATCAATAGAAAGAAAACGAAGACAGTTTGATGATTTACAAAATTGTGGTATCCCCTATCTCATTCTGTACAGGGAAGATATGGAAGAGATTAGAAGAGATTATATCTCTGATTTATTTTAGTCAATCCTTTCTGCTTTTGTTCTTTATTTAGGAGTATGCTAACATTAAGGGATTAATTTTTAAAAAACAAGTATATGGGATACACAGATAATATTGAAGATAGGACTTTAGAGAATTCAAACTTTAGAAAAGTTTTGTATACTGGCAAATATATGCAGTTAGTGGTGATGTCTCTTAAGCCAGGAGAAGAGATTGGACAGGAGGTTCATGATACGGTAGATCAGTTCTTTAGAATTGAAGAGGGAGAGGCGAAGGTTATTATGAATGGAGAGGAAACAGTTCTTAATGATGATATGGTTGCGATTGTTCCAGCAGGTACAGAGCATAATATAATTAATATCTCTGAGGATGAAGAACTAAAACTGTATACTATTTACACTCCACCAAACCATCCAGAAGATACAGTACATACAACAAAAGAGGAAGCAGATGCTGCAGAGGAAGAGCATCATCATTAAGTGTAATACGTTTCGTTATAGAGGAGCAGGTATAGCCTGCTCTTTTTTTTACTCAAAAATTGGAGGAGTTACAGAGGTTTGGTTTCTGTAGCGAGTACTCTTTTCTTGCTCTATCGGAGTTGTAAGTTTTGAGAAGAGGTATGTTCCTACTTTTTCGTAAGGATGAAGTAGGATGTTAAATGAGCCGTTGTTTTTAATTTCTAATACTGAACTCTCTGCGTTAAAAGGTAGTCCATCTAGGACCATAGCAGTAAGATGAATGCTCATACCTACTCTAGCGTATGTACTTCTACCATCTATAATCGTTAATATATCTTTGTCAGTTCTTACTATCTCTTTTGTAGATCCTAATACAAAATCATTTGGCCTAAGTACATAAGGGGTATGTAGTAAGTTATACCTAATATATTCAATCTCTTTTAGATTTTTACTATCAATAACTTGGTACGGTTTAGGAATGAGTAGTTCATTACTAAGATGTAAGCTAATGCCAGTCGGCTCTATTTCATACTCCCCCTCTATTTGAATTTTCCCTTGAGAGAGGTACTCCTTTATTGTTAAATCAGACAGAAACATTTAATGGCAGTAAAACTTTATCTAATTCATATTACAATATTTACATCATTTGATAAAGGGTGGGAGAACATTTTCAATGCGGTGCTTTACTGTTATACTTTACCTATGTTGAAAAAAATCAATTGGCATCGAACTATACTTCTATTAATATTTGTACTATTTGCAATATCACTTGTATATTTAGCAGTAAATATTAAGATGGGGGTATCTCCAGATTCTAACTATCACCTAGAGGTATCTCAGGCCTACTCTAGCACATTGGGTAGAGCTAAAAATACACCAGCGACATATCAATGGAGAGATATCTCAAGAATTCCTTATCTCTATTTTTGGATTAATGGAAGAGTACTGAATATAAATAATGGAGTAATCAATGAGGTGATATTACTAAGGATGATAAATGTACTCTACTCTATTGCTACAGTATATTTTACCTATCTACTTTCTAAAGAGATATTTAAAAACAAATGGGTAAGATTACTTCCAATATTCTTTCTTACAAATACATTAATGTTTCTTTTTCTATCCTCTTCAATAAATTATGATAACCTTGCGAATCTTTTCTCTGTTTTAAGCATTCTGCTCTTTGTTAAGTTTGTAAAAAGTAAGATAGAGATAAAGTATCTGTTTGGGATGATACTCTTTCTATGCTTGGGCTCTCTAACTAAATTTACAGTACTACCACTCGCTTTCATATTAATTCTTTTGGCTACTGTAGAGATTTGGAAAAAGAAAAAATATCTTAAAGAGATAAAAATAGGAAAGAGCATTCTTCTTGTGGTACCTATACTGTTTTTGGTGATTTTAAATGTTGAACTTTTTGGAACCAATATTATTAAGTACGGTTCCTTTGAGCCTAAATGTGAAATGATTTTGACCCATGAGCAATGTTTGCAGAATGGTGTGTACTACAGGGATAATGTAACCTATACAAAAACAGATATTAATGGAGTTAGAGGCTATTTTAATTTACTCCTCTCAGGTGAGAGGATAGGTCCTTTTAGATATGTTCTTAAATGGTTTCCTGATCTGTTTTCTAAAACATTTGGTATTTTTGCAGATAAAAGTCTTTTTCTACCACCATACTTTACATATATATTCATTGGATTCTTCTCCTTATCCTTACTGCTATCAATTATTAATTACAAAAAATGGAACAGTACTGAAAGATATTTAATATTGACCTCTCTGTTTTACATATTTGTTCTCTTCCTATTTCAGAATTACACAATGTATTTAAAATTTAATCACTACTATCTAGCGCTTCAGGGGAGATATCTCTTCCCTGTGATATCAATAATATATATACTTTTTACAAAATCAATTTTCTTCATACAGAAAAAATGGATAAAGTATTCTGTATTGATACTTTTCATCATATTAATATCGTACTCTTCACTTCCATTTCTGCTTAGTAATTTGCCTACTGATTGGATAAGATAGTGGTATTGCAACTTAATTTTTGAGTACTATACCAAGGAGTAGCATATATTTGATATACTTAATTGTATGAAAAAGAAATTATTCCTAATCCTCTCCCTTCTATTAATCATAGCAGTAGCAGCATTTTGGTTTTTAAAAAAAGGAGAAAATATTTCAGAAAAGGAGAAAAAGAGGAATCAAGAAACAGAGAAGTTTGTGATGCTTCAACAAGCAGAGATGAGCTCATTTCTGTTTGTTACGCAAGAGAGCGAGACGTCCCATATCCTGAATATATATTTAACTCCTTTTATTAATCTAAGTATTGAGGATAAAAAGATAAAAAGTTTTAAAATATCGGATTTTAAAGGTAGCAACAGTAAAAGCGAAGTTATCTTAGTACCACCTACAGAATTGCCTATTAATACTGCTAGTAGGACATTTCTTTTTACAATTCAAGATACAATTACTCAAGAGGATATTGTTTTCAAAACTAATTCTGTAGAGTATGGGGTTGTTTCTGAAATAGAGAAATTTAATCAAGTGAATGGTACAGGCTTAATATCACCATATTTTGGAGTCATTATTAAAAATATAGGGGTAGTCAATTATAAAGAGGTAGTTGAAAAGGAGGGGATTTTTGATGGAAATAAATATCTTGCATACAGTGGGATAGATTTGTCATCTCTTGATACTAGTATAGAGTTTGATATAAGAATTACATTTGAAGAGGGAGGAGAGTATCAGAAAAGATTTCGTGCGTTACTTGAAGGGGAGATGTTTGCTACTGAGAGCTCTCCTATGATTACTCTAGAGAGTTTAGAATAGTATCATCTATAATTTCATATTTGATTTTTAGGCGAAGTATCCTTAAAACCTTTTTGTCGATCTCTTCCTGGGTAATACTTCGGTTGTTTGTAGCATCTAATACGCAATTGTATACATCTGTGGGTAACTCTTTCCTTGGTGAGTAGAAGGTGTAGAGAAGTATGTCGTTCCCTGCATTTAATGCTTCGATAGCGGTATTGCACTCCTCTCCCTCTCTGTATATCCCAGCCATCTGCATGTCATCTGTAATCACTACTCCATCGTATCCTAGCTCTCCTCTTAGCTTCTCATTAATTAAAATATTAGAGATTGTAGAGGGTTTGTTATCAATGTTTGGAAATAGGAAATGTCCACCCATAATCATATCTACGCTTTCTTTCTCTATCAGATATCTAAAAATATATATGTATTCATCCCATTCGTTCTTGGAGGTGCTTACTGAAGGTAGCTTAATGTGTGGATCGGCTGCAGAGTTACTATGGCCAGGGTAATGCTTTGCAACGGGAATAACTTTTGAATCAGAGTATCCTTTTATACAAAAAAATGACTTCCTAGCAACCTCCTCTTTTGTGCCATTAAATACCCTAGGATAAAGAAAAGAGCTTGGATCAGTAATATATTCTACAACTGGAGCCAAATTAACATTTATCATATATTCATCTAGTAATGCAGCTTTTTTTGATGAAAGATCATAAATATTTTTCTCATTTCCCATACTCTTGGGCGGGATGGTTAACTCTTGCTTCCACCTTATCCTTGATACTGTTCCTCCTTCTTGATCAACTGAGATTAATAGAGGTATTTTTGAATTACTTTGTAGATCAGTATTTAATTTAATCAATTGCTTGGGGCTTTCAATATTCCCTCCCATAAGGATTACTCCGCCAATATGCATATCATTAATATATGAGAGAGAGTGTTCATTTAAGGTTGTACCATTTATCCCAAACATAAAGAGCTGACCTACTTTCGCTTCTTGTGTCATTTGATTTAGTATTTGCTCTTCTAGAGGGGTCTTTACTATAGTAGTGACTCCCTTAATATCATAGAATTGCTGCTTTAGTTGTACTGGGAGGGTAACAAGCAGGGCAAGAAGTATCAGGAGGGAAGGAAATATCTTTATAAATATTTTCATATGGATACTATACCATTAACTTACTTTCTCTTGAAAGTAGTAAATATTGAAGATTCTCGTCCTATGCATAGAAGGAGTATCTATATCGAAGGGTATAGCCGGTACAATTGGTGCAAAAAAAAAGGATGGAGTACCAATATACAACCACCCAAACACCAGGAAAGTATGCATTACAACATACTGGGTTTGGCCAAAGAACACAAGTTAAGAAAAATAGTAAAATTTCAAAACTTGTTAATGTTCCAAGGTGTTAATGTTCGAATCATCAACATATCCCTTAAATCCCTAGAAACATCTGAATTAGAAAAATTGGTTCTAAAACAGAGTTCGGTACCAATCTAGTAGGATTTAAAAGTCCTAGTATTTAAATACTAAGGAATGAGAAAGGATTTGTCAATGAATATTTAAGAAAAAGGGCTATAGGTCAATTGGGAAGAGCTTGATCCTATATTTTAAATATTAACAGTCTGTTTATTAGAGAGAGCGTTTACACTATACAGAGATTTAAGCAAAAAAAAAGGATGGAGTACCAATATACAACCACCCAAACACCAGGAAAGTAT
>CAZPFV010000011.1:0-5801 GCA_964585985.1 uncultured Candidatus Saccharibacteria bacterium | reverse complement strand
GCAAAAAAAAAGGATGGAGTACCAATATACAACCACCCAAACACCAGGAAAGTATGCATTACAACATACTGGGTTTGGCCAAAGAACACAAGTTAAGAAAAATAGTAAAATTTCAAAACTTGTTAATGTTCCAAGGTGTTAATGTTCGAATCATCAACATATCCCTTAAACCCCTAGAAACATCTGAATTAGAAAAATTGGTTCTAAAACAGAGTTTGGTACCAATCTAGTAGGATTTAAAAGTCCTAGTATTTAAATACTAGGGAATGAAAAAAGATTTGTCAATGAATTTTTAAGAAAAAACAATATGGGCTTAGGCGTAGAATAAAAAGGCACGAATTATAAAGATTAGTTCTCTAGATGTTAAATACTAAAGGCTTAACTCAAAAGATGTCCAATCGACTATCTCCCTGCCTCACAAGCCATTATTACTAAAGCTTTTTTAAGTTACCTTATTAAGTAAGAGTTAAATATTGAAATTCTTTATAGAATGGATATAATTGAGATATCTTAAAATGTTTACTAAATCAATGAAATTCGAAGAAAGACCCTTTATTCCCCTACTCTTTGCAGGAGATATCAATTCATACAGTATGGCAAGAGCGTTCTATGATGCATATCAGGTTAAATCTATTGTATATGGAAAGATATATACAGGTCCCAATTGTAATAGTAAGATATCCGATTTTAGAGCAGTTGCTGATATCGAAGATGAGGATGTTTTTCTTAATACTGTAAATAAAATAGCGAATGAATATCCTAACAAAAAGATTGTATTAATCCCTTGTGGTGATAGTTATGCCTTTCTCGCATCTAAGTTGAGGGGAAAATTTGAAAAAAATGTTGTATCTGTCCAAAATGATTTTAATCAGATACAGGAATTAACAATTAAAGAAAAATTTTATAGCTACTGCAAGAAATATAATCTTGAATATCCAAAAACATATGTATATTCAAAAGATATGGGAGAAAAAATTGAGCACGGCTTCAAGTATCCCTTAATAGTAAAGCCTTCTGACTCTATCAAGTATTGGGAGCATCCTTTTGAGACACAAAGAAAAATTTATAAAATAGATACTGAAGAGGAATTAATCAGAGTAATTAAAGAGATATATGATGCAGGATATTCTGATAAGCTTATCATCCAAGATATGATTCCTGGTGATGATACATATATGTATGTATTAACGGGATACAGTAACAGAAATGGTAAAGTGAAATTGTTGGCATTAGGTAATGTTTTGAAAGAGGAACACACTCCACACGGTAGTGGAAATCACTCCGTTATCATTTCTGATGTTAATGAGGAGATATCAAACAGGGTTAAGGAATTTTTAGAGGATATTAAATATGTTGGTTTTTTTAATTTTGATATTAAATATGATTCTAGAGATGGTAAATACAAATTCTTTGAGATAAATACGAGACAGGGGAGAAGCAATTACTATGTTACATTTGCTGGATACAATTTAGCAAAGTATGTAATTGATGAGTATGTTTACGGTAAGGATTTGAAATTTACTTTAGCTAAAAATAAAAAATTATGGCTTGTAATTCCAGTAGTTCTAGCTTTAATATTTGTTAGGTCTAATAAATATAGAAAGGAAATGATATTATTAATTCTGAAGGGTAAGGTTGTTAATCCTGTATTTAATATTAAGGATATGGGTTTTATTAGATTTCTTCGTTTTCTTAAAACCCATATGAGTCATTTTAGAAAGATGAGATTAGAGTAATGAATAGAAAAACATTAGGCGTAATCGGAGGGCTTGGGCCAAAAGCAACAGCATATTTTTTTTATATGATTATTGATAATACAAAGGCAGAGATAGATCAGGATCATGTTGATGCTATATATCTTAATCATGCCTCTATGCCTGATAGGACAAGAGCTATTCTTTTTAAGAAGTCAGATGAATTAAAATCCTTACTTATTCAAGATGCAAAGATGCTTGAGAGTATTGGAGCATCACATATTGCTATCCCTTGTAATACCTCTCATTATTTTTATAATGAAATTCAAGACTCTGTGAATATCCCCGTTATTAATATGATAAATGAATCAATTAGATACGCTAAAGAAAAGAATATGGATGTTGAAAAAATTGGTGTATTAGCAACTAATGGTACTAGAGAAATGGGAGTATATGATAGATACTCTAAGGAAAACTCAGTAGAGATTATATATCCATCGCCAGAGGGACAAGACTTGGTTATGAGAGCTATATATGATGGTATTAAAGCGGGAAAAGATATCGCACCGGAATTCTTGGAACCCGTAATTTCAGAATTAAAGTCAAAGAGTTGTGATGCTGTAATTCTTGCGTGTACAGAGCTATCAGTAATATACAATGGAGTTACAGATGCCTTTATTATTGATTCACTTTACCCTTTAGCATTAAAATCTATTGAGTTAGGGGGTAAAATAGTGAAGAAGAAGTAAGTTTAAACTTTTTATTAAATGAAAAACAGAGATTATCAGAATACTTCCTTCCAGAAGAGTGTTACTCATGCAATAGAGGGTCTTAAGACAATAATTCGAGATGAGAAAAATTTTAGGAGAGATTTAGCTATTGCTGCCGTTGTAATCATTTTTGGTTTGCGATTAAAGATATCCCATTCAGACTGGATTGCAATTAGTCTAGTAATCTCTATGGTATTTATCTCAGAAGCTATGAATAGTGTAATAGAGGCCATTTGTGATACTGTTTCTGCTGAGTATAAAGTAAATATTAAATATGCTAAAGATGTTGCTGCTGGGGCTGTTTTAATTAGTGCAATTGTATCCATTCTTACTGGATTACTAGTATTTGTTCCGTATATATTGGAAGTAATAAAGAGGATATTAGCAGTTTAGCTATTCTCAAACAGTCTTATAGTTTTTTGATATCCGATATCAATAAATCTTTCTTTATCTTCTAGTACCTCATTAACTGAGAAATCACCTATGTTAAACTCAAGTTTCTCATCAGCTAATTTCATATCTTCCTTTGCTATGTTGTAAAGCATAGTTTTGTATGTAGAAGCTTGTATATTTATATAAGACCTTTTTTGGGGTGAATCAGGTATATACGATTGTAGGTTTACCCCTATTACCTTCTCTCCTCCAATACTTTTAACAGCATCTACAGGGACAGAGTCTACAAATCCTCCATCTATTAGAAATTTGTTTTCATATTCATATGCACCGAAGAGATACGGTACCGAACAGCTCCCACGGATAGCATGCTTAAGAGGGCCTTCTGTGTGAAAGATTTTCTCACCTGAATTTAAGTCAACACTTACAGTGATATACGGTATTAGACAATCTTGGAAGGTTGCATCATTGACATATTTTTGAATGAAGAAAAGCACAGGGTCTTCTTTCTTTGTTGATCTACTATTTGCATAGCTTGATACAATTTCCCTTAATTCATCATCATCGATTTTTAAAGCTAACTCTTCTAATTTTTTAGCATCTTTCCATATTGCATATACAGCTCCAATTAGTGCGCCTATACTACTTCCTGATATATGTGTAATTTCAATATTTAGCTGCTCAAGTGCTTTTAATACACCAATATGGATGAATCCTTTTTGGCCACCTGATCCTAGTGCTACAGCATACTGTTTCTGTTTCATGTATATAGATATTATTTTATCTTCTCAAAAGTATATCATTATATATTAGCAGTTAATAATTTGTCACAAGAGATTGTATATCTAGAAGATTTTTATTTCTCTCCCTCTATATCTTTTACTACTCATTCATGGATATTTATCTCCTTATTTGTTAAAATATCCCATAATAAATTATTCAATAAAAATATGAGAGAAGAGGAATCAAAATATTTAGAGAATGATGAAAGATTTCAAGAGTTAGATATAGAAATCATGTATGCCCTATCTTGCCCAAAACAAGATAAATTATATACTCAAATACCAAATACAACAGTAGATGGAGTCGCTGAACATATTAAGGAGAGGTGTCCTGACTCTATCATCTATGATATGAACCTTTTGGAGTTAGAGAGTATTAAAAAGTCATATGTACCAGAATTTACTACTGTAGGAGAGGAACATGTAGGTTTGCCCCAAGACCCAAATAATATCCCTTTAATTTTTATTCCCTCTAAATTAAATACTATTTACCTTATTCCGTTGATAGATGAAGATACACTAGATGTAAAAGTATCTGGTAGAACTTTAGAAAATTCTGCGATAGCAATTAAAACAATTTATAAATTGTTACAAAGGATTGATAATCATGCTGAGAATTTGAAATTTTCAGACTTAGATTCACAGATTAAGGATATTTTATCAATGAATCAGAAAGGTGAGTTAGAGATTTCATTACGAGGTTTTTCAATTGAGGATGTTTCTAATCATATTAAGGAAAACTTCCCTACTTCTACACAGAGAGTAGTAAGTTCTGGGGAGAAAGAGGAAGAGCAAGAAGATGGTTTACTATGTCATATTACATCGAAATGGAATGCTCTCTATCTTTTTGCACGAATAGATGAAGAGAGTGGAGAGGTGAGGATAAATGGTGCGGCTTTAGAGAACAAGGTTGCTAATTCGACTAGTAAATAATTTTATTAACAGCTACTGTTATGCCAAGATTTGAATTTGAAGAAAGTGGTGAGAATCTGAGATTTAGTGAGTTGGATAGGGAGATTGCTATGGTTATATCTGAGGAGCAAAATGATTTCCTTATACCACTAAGTGCAAGTATTGGAGATTTAAATCAGCATATTTCAGATACTTATTCTGAGATGATTACCCATGTACCAGATCCAAAACCAAATACTGGGTTACCTTCAGATAATTTACTACTTCCATCATACTATATAATCTCTGATAAAAAGGTTGTATATGTACAGCCTAACATAGGTGATGAAGAATTGATAATATATGGAAGGAGATTAACTTTGACAGCTGGATTTTTTAAGGCGGTATTATCAATGGGGAAAAAGATTTATAAAAACGCTATTAATGAGTAAATCAATAAAGATGTCCCTATTTCACAGTAACTGACTTTGCTAGGTTTCTTGGCTTATCAATATTATTACCTAATTCTAAAGAAAGAAAATATGATATTAGTTGGAATGGAATAACATTCCCTATACTAGAGATATTATTAATTTGTGGTGTAACTATATACATATCAAATACTTTGCTATCTCTAAACTCTTTAGAGCCTACTCCTATGGTATATGCACCCCTGGCCTTAACCTGTTCCATAGCATTTAGGAGATTATTACCTTCAGGTGACCTTTTCTCTGGGATAATGCCAAATACTACTGTCCCCCTCTCTATTAAAGCTATAACACCGTGTTTAAGCTCACCTGCTGCAAAACCTTCAATATGCTTGTATGAGATCTCCTTTATCTTCAGTGTCGCTTCCAATGCAATAAAGAAGTTCTCTCCTTTACCAAGGATGAAAGCGTGTTCTTTATTCTTCATCTGTTTTCCAATTAACTTGGTTTGGTCAAAAACATTTTTACTAAACAGAGTGTTCAATTCTTTTGATAACATTTCAATATTACTTTGAGCCTCTTTGTATTTCCTCGCTGCACTCATAGCTAATAGATATCCCCAAGCACATTGAGCTGTAAAGACTTTGGTTGAGGCAACACATATCTCTGGCCCTGAATTGGTGTAATATTCGTAATCTGAAATTCTACTAAGTGTAGTACCGTACATATTAACTACGCTTGCTACCATACATCCTTTCTCTTTCATTTTTTCAATAGCTTCTATTGTATCTGCAGTTTCTCCACTTTGAGAGAAGGCAATTACAAGGTCATCTTCTGTGATGA
>CAZPFV010000010.1:0-18721 GCA_964585985.1 uncultured Candidatus Saccharibacteria bacterium | reverse complement strand
CAAATATCCTGTAAAATACATAGGAATATATCTTACATATACAGAAATATGAAAATACTTAATGGTAGAGAAACAGCTCAGAAGATATCAAATAGGTTGAAACAGGATATTCAAAAAGAGCTTGATAGTGGTAAAAGACCTCCTAGGATAGAGATAGTATTAGTGGGTGATGATTACGCTAGTAAGATGTATGTAGATATGAAATCTAAAAAAGCAATAGATTTAGGAATTCAGGTAAATGTACATACATATGGGCAAGAGGTATCACAAGAGGAGTTAGAGAAAGATATTAAGAAAATAAATGGAGACAACAGTATTGACGGAGTAATGGTTCAATTACCATTACCTGTACATATCAAAGAGAGTAATCTTTTAGAATTAATATCTCCAAGTAAAGATGTAGATGGATTAACATCTAACAATTTAGGAAAACTCTTTAAAAACGATTCCTCTGCACTAACCCCTGCTACTGCTAAGGGAGTAATACTCCTTCTGAAAGAGTACGGTATTGAAATTGCGGGTAAAAGAGCAGTAGTAATAGGTAGGGGAGATATATCAGGTCTACCAATAGCTGCTATGCTTCAAAATGAAAATGCAACTGTTACAATATGTCATTCATATACACAAAATCTAAAAGAAATATGCAAACAGGCAGACATTTTAGTATCGAGTATAGGGAAAGCTGAGTATATAGATTCTGAATATATAAAGGAGGGCGCCACCCTTATAGATATTGGCACCAACCGAGATGCTGAAGGCAAATTAGTGGGAGATATTGATTTCAATTCAGTAAAGGATATCGCTGGATATATCTCTCCAGTACCAGGAGGTATTGGCCCTATGACGATAGTATGTCTGTTTGATACCTTATTTCTTTCCTACAAAAAACATGTATAAAGATGAAATATTTAAATATATAGATCAAGAGGCAAAGAGACAAAAAGAGGGAATAGAGTTAATTGCATCAGAAAACTATGTCTCTGAAAATGTGCTCTCTGCAATGGGAAGTATACTGACAAATAAGTACTCAGAGGGCTACTCTGGTAAGAGATATTACGGAGGTAATGAATACATTGATGAAATAGAGCAAGAGTGTATATCAAGAGCAAAGGAGCTTTTTAATGCAGAACATGTGAATGTACAACCTTACTCTGGTTCACCAGCTAACTTAGCAGTACATTTAGCATTCTTAAATCCAGGAGAGAAAACAATGGGTATGAACCTATCGGCAGGAGGACATCTAACTCACGGCTTTAAAGTCTCTATCAGTGGTAAGTACTTTGATTCGGTAAACTATGGAGTGAATAAAGAGGGGTATATTGACTATGATCAAGTAAGGAAAATAGCAGTAGAGCATAATCCCAAATTAATATGGAGTGGGTTTAGTGCATACTCTAGAGTAGTAGATTGGAATGAATTCAGGAAAATAGCAGATGAAGTAGGAGCTATACTAGTCGCTGATATAGCACATGTGGCAGGACTGATTGCTGCAGGTCAATATCCATCACCTGTAGGCATTGCGGATGTAGTTACAACTACGACACACAAGACCCTGCGAGGTCCTAGGGGTGCGATGATAATGTGTAAACAGGAGTATGGAGAAATAATAGACAAAGCAGTGTTTCCTGGGCTACAGGGAGGGCCACACAATCATACAACCGCTGCGATAGCTGTAGCACTTAAAGAGGCAATGACTGATGAATTTAAGCAGTACTCTAAACAGGTCATACTTAATTCCAAAGCTTTAGTACATGTATTGATTAAGAAAGGATACAGCATTGTATCAGGAGGAACAGATAACCATCTATTTTTGGTAGATACAATTAAAAGTGTAAAGATGAGTGGTAAAGAGGCATCAGATAGATTAGAAGAGGTAAACATTACTTTAAACAAAAACAGTATTCCCTTTGACGAGAGAAAGCCTTGGGATCCCTCAGGAGTAAGGATAGGGACACCAGCAATTACTACAAGAGGAATGAAAGAGAAAGAGATGATAAAGGTTGCAGAATATATAGATAGAGCACTAAAAGGTAATACAGAAGATATTAAAATTATTAAAGAAGAAGTAAAAGAGTTTGCAAAGAATTTCCCAATACCTGGAATAGATAAATTTTAAAGAATCTTACATGAAAGGTAACTTTCTTAAAGAGTTGCAAATAGCAAGTATAGAATCCCAATCAGATTGGAATACATTTAAGGTACATACTCTTTTACAAAGCTTTAATCAGAAACGCCCCTCAATTAATGCCTACTTAGGAGCAAGATACAGTCGATCTGCAGATAGTATTGTGGATATTGCAAAGGAGATAATAGAAAACAATACAGATGCAGCTCAAAGGCTAGAAGCAATATTTCATGGGTATGGGCATAAATCTGTAGGGGATATGGCGGATCTTTTTGTATGTATCGAAAATATCTCTATGTACACGGCTATGAGGATTTTTTACTCTAATTCAGTAATATCTGGGCAAGAGAGATCTACGAGGTATCAGAATTTCAAGGAGCCTCAATATATTAAAATTCCAACAAGTGTATGTAGTGACAAAAATATTAGAGAGGAATATGAGGCGATAATGTTAAAACAAATGAATGACTATACTTCTCTTCTCTCAAAAACAAAATTCGCACTTAAGGAGTATTTCAGTATTGATGAAGAGATTAAAGAAGAAAAGTCTGCTCTACAATTGAGATCTTTTGATACTGCTAGATATTTACTACCGTATGGATTACAAACTAGTATGGCGGCAGTAATGTCAGCAAGAAATTGGTCTGAATTAATTTCATATCTTAGCGCAAGTGAAAGTGTAGAAGATAATGAGGTTGGTAAACTACTCTACAATCTCTTAGGTAAATCAGAATTAGAGATTAAGGGGTATATTAGAGAGGCTGATGGTTTAATTAGGCATACTGATGCTAATTATTGTAGAAAAAAATCGACAGCAGAGATATTAGGATATATATCTAAAGGTATATCTTCACAAAAGGAGTATGAAAATATGGGCTGTGAGATAAGGTCTTGTTCCATAAATTCAAATTCAAATACTTTAGAAAATCTCATAACAAATTACGAGCTACTATTAAATCCTTTAGGTAGTGAGAATGAGTATGAATTTAATCAAGAAGATAGTAGTGAGATAGGGGAAATAATATTTAGGAATCATAATCAACACAACCTGCTGGGTAATATAGGGCAAAGTGGAGCAATTAGGATTGAGGGAATGGCTACACTAGGTACTTTAAAAGATTTAAATAGGCATAGAAGTATGGAGAGATATATTCCCTTGTTCCATGATGAAATAAATATTGATAATGAATTGAATAGGGAGAGTAAGGATTGTTACTTTGTATGCAACTATTTAGAGATCCCTAAACTAAAAGCACTGCGAGCAGAGTATGAACACTGTTTAACAGAGACATACGATGCTATTAAAAAGTGGAGAAAGGTATCATCTCAATTTATGTCAGATGAGGCATCAAAAGAGTACACAAAGTATTTACTACCATATGCACACTCTACTAAGTATATTTTCTATGGATCATTTGATGATTTACAATACACAATCAATTTAAGGAGTAGAAGAGGAGGGCATATCTCATATAGGAGCTTAGTGTATAGGTGGTTAGAGCTGTTAAGTGAAGATGATAGAATATGGTATCCTTTACTTAGTAGTATTGAGCAACCGAATCCTAGATCTAAGAAGCAGTTTTTAGATAGAAGTTAAATTTACTGATATATACAATGATACTTTCAGATAGAAGTATAAAAGAGAAGTTACATTCTGGGGAGATTAGTATTGAACCTTTCTCGGACGAGTTTCTTCAGCCAGCATCATATGACTTACACTTGGATAAGAATATCCTCATGTTTAATACTGAGAGACACACCGTTATAGATGTAAAAGACTCTGTTGAAGATTTAATGGTAAAGATTGAAATAAATGAAGAAGATGGTTTACTATTAAAATCAGGTCAATTCATATTGGCAAATGTTGTAGAGATTACGGGGGTAGATGCTAAGCATGTCGGCAGGTTAGAAGGTAAAAGTTCCTTAGCAAGAATGGGATTGATAATACATGCTACTGCAGGTTTTTTGGATCCAGGTAATAAGTTAAGATTAACACTGGAGATGGTAAATCTCTCTCCTCTTCCAATTAGAATATATCCTGGAATGAAGATTGCACAGCTTGCATTTGAAGAGTTAGATAAGGCATGTGAAAGACCGTACGGTAGTAGTGGTTTAAATAGTAAGTATAAAGGAGATTTGACTGTACAGGCTAGTAAAATGTGGAAGAATTTTAAATAATATTTTTTTGAAAATGTTTGAAGATATTAGAAAAGAGTTCCCTATCCTAAAAAGCTCGATCTTTGATAGAGGTCTAGTATATTTAGATAGTGCAGCAACTACACAGAAGCCTCAGGTAGTTATAAATAGGCTTGTAGAGTACTACAGTAAAGAAAATGCAAATATTCATAGAGGTCCCTACGATCTTTCTTTAAATGCAACCACTCTATGGCAGGAGGCTCATGAGGTAGTTGCCTCCTTTATCAATGCGGATTCATATAAAGAGGTATTCTTTGTTCGTAATACAACAGAGGGACTTAATTTTTTAGTTAATACATTTGGGAGAAAGCTATTAGAGGACGGGGATACAGTAGTTATTACTGAAATGGAGCATCATAGTAATATTGTTCCTTGGATGATGTTACAGAAATATATAAAGTTTAAGATAGAGTATATTCCAGTAAAAGAGGACTATACTTTAGATATTGATTGGTTTGAGGATTTAGTTAAAAAAGAAGGAAAGAGAATTAAGATTGTATCTATTGTTCACATCTCAAATGTGTTAGGTGTAAAAAATGATGTAGAAGAGATTTTTAAAATAGCTAAGAAAGTAAATGCTCTAACCGTATTAGATGCTGCACAAAGTATAGCAAGATCAAGTATTGATGTTAAAAATTTAGGATGTGATGCACTACTATTTTCTGGACATAAAGTATATGCTCCTACAGGGAGTGGGGCTGTATATGTAAATATGAAATATCTTAAAGATTTAACTCCTTGGATGGGTGGAGGTGAAATGGTTGAGTCTGTAAGCAAAGAGAGTTTTAAATACAACGAATTTCCTTGGAGGTTTGAGGCAGGTACTCCAAATATTGCAGATGGTATTGTACTAGCAACTGCACTTAATTGGTTAAAAGATACTGTCGAAAAGGTTGGGGGATGGGATATGGTTATCAATCATGAACAGGGCTTGATTGGTTCTTTTCTTAATGAGTTTAATGGAGTCGAGTGGTTTAAGCATTTTGGACCAGATGACATTTCTAAAAAATATAGTGCTATTGCTTTCAATATCGAAGGTTTTAAATTTAGGGGATGTAAAGATGTTGTAAGTATGGAAAGTAAAAAGGATGCTGGAGGTATTATTGATTTGTTAAACGAGAAAGGTATTGCTTTTAGGGAAGGTTTTCATTGTGCAGAGCCTCTACATGACAAATTTTGTGTTGGTCCTACCTTAAGGTTTAGCCTTGGTATATATACAAATGAATCTGATATGAGATATAGTGCAAACTCTGTAAAAGAGGCTGTGTTAAGAGGTCTCGCTTCATAAGATTTCCTTACTGTATATCGTTATAGGTCAAGAATCCATACTCTTAATATGATATATTTTGGTATGGATAACTCAAATGATAATTATATGGTTTCTGAAATAGTTGAGCTTGGTAACAAGCTCTCTACCTCCCTTGTCCCAATAGAGTTGAAAGAGCAGAGTATGCGTACTATTCAACGGCTTGAGAGAATGGCCAAATGGGGTAGCTATAGCTCAGAGTTTGAGAGTGTAGATAAGTATGTAGATTGGATAACAAGAATTCCTTGGGGTGTACTGTCTAAAGACAATTTAGATATTAGCAATGCAAAAGCTCTACTAGATTCTACTCACTACGGAATGGAGACTGTAAAGGAGATGATTTTAGATTACCTCGCAGCAATGCAACTTCGAAATATTATGCAAGAGAAGAATCCTCAAACGACTATAGAGGGTTCTTCTACTCCCACCCTGCTTTTTTTGGGTCTACAAGGTATTGGTAAAACAACTATTGCAAAATCAATAGCTCAAGCTATGGGTAGAAAATTTGCTAGAATATCACTAGGAGCAGTAGGTGATGTAAGAACTTTGCGAGGTACTCCTAGGCATGAGACAGATTCAGAACCAGGACAAGTTATAAAAGCTTTGGTTAGAACAGGCACGATGAATCCAGTAATCCTAATTGATGAAATAGAGAAATCTAGTCAAAACAAAGGGGTATTAAATGATATTATGGCTGCACTTTTAGAAATTTTAGACCCAGAGCAGAATGCGACATTTGTAGATCATTATGTTGATCACCCTGTAGATTTGTCTCAAGTATTCTTTATATGTACAGCAAATAATCTAGGTGGACTCTCTGCTGCTTTATTGGATAGGTTAGAAGTAATTCGTTTCTCAAGCTATAACGATCAGGAAAAGGAAATAATAGCAAAATCATATCTATTACCAAAGGTATTCTCAAGTATGGGATTAACTACTGAGTATATTCAAATTGCAGAAGAAGTCTGGCCATTACTGATAAGGCCTGTGGGCTTTGATGCAGGTATTCGTCAATTAGAAAGAAACATATCTACATTAGCAAGAAGTGCTGCTAGAGAAATAGTCGGTGGAAAGAGTATTCCAGTAGTAATTACACCGCAAAATTTGAAACAGTATGTACTTCCAGACCAAGGAGCGTTAAGTTAAACTCCTTTAAAAGGATTCACTAATTTTAGAGCTTTCTTCGCTCTTTCCAAAGCTGGTTCATGTTCTACCTTTTTTATGCCAAAGGGTTGTACCGAAGGAGTAGGGATATTAATAGGGTTATTTGTTGGATTAACCGTGATATTATACTGATGCACTAAATTGTTACTGTTGGCTTGGTTGTTTTTCATTCTCATCTCCTATTAATCCCTGAGGCGTTATATGTGCTTTTCCTCTCTGCAAATCCTCTCTTTCTTTTTGTATTTTTCCTGGTACCGTATTCTCCTGTATCAGATCTGTCATACTCTTTTTAGAATCAAATTTTTCTGGGTTCAGTGCTCTCTCTTGCTCCTCTAATCTCTTCTTAAGCTCTTCTTGATATTTAATTCTTTCATCTTTAATAACCTGTATGTTTTCCTTTCTTTTACCTACGGCTCTTTGGATAAAGTCTTTGTTTTTAGGGCTATCCATTGATGTAAGACTTTGGATTGCAGGGGCACTAAATACTGCTGATAGCTCCTCTATGCTTCTCTCATCCTTGTACTCCTTATTATTCCTCCTCCTCTCTAACTCTCTTGGGTCTGATGTAATTAGTTCGTTCTCCTGTACACTTGCGAGGACATCGATTGCTACATGATTTTGACCCGCAAAGAAAAGGCCTTGACCAGGTCCACAGTTTAGTAAGTAATTTCTTTCTCCATCAGAGAGATGAAAAGTAGGCTGTAATAGGTCAAGGGCTGATGGGCTTTGCATCATTAACATTGCCATTGAAGCATTTTGTATTATTGCTCTCCCCATATCGTTGTTAAGAAAGTCTGCAACATCCTGTGTAATAGTGGTTAGCCCTAAGTAATATTTTCTAGCTCTTTTTGCAATAGAGTACATAAATTTAGCGGAATCAGGGCTTTGCATCATATACCAAGCCTCATCAACAACAAGTATTCTCCTCTTTTTGTTTTTACGTATTACTGTCCAAATGAAGTCTAACATTAGATACATAGCTAAAGGTTTTAATTCGTCTTGAAGGTCTCTTACACTAAAGACAGTAAATGGGTTGTGGATTTCAAAGTTAGTTGCTTCATTGAAGACACCTGCACCACTCCCTATTATAAATCTCTCCATTCTTCTAGCAAGATTATGTGCCTCCTCTTCAGCCATTCCCTTAAGTACTTTATATAGATCCTCTAACATAGGAGGGGTATTTTTTTGAGTTGCAGGGTCATATGTAATCCCTTTTTCCCTGTATGCAAGTGCGATAGCCCTATCAAGTATGGAAATCTCTACACTTGTTAACCCATCAAACATGACCTTGAAAAACCCTAATAGGGATTGGCTTTTGATTCTCAATTCATCTTCTCCCTCTTCATATACTCCAGATAGTTCAAACGGATTCATTTTGTCTCCTTCGTCTTGAGAGAAGGAAATATATGAACCTCCTACAGCTCTAGAGAGGTCTTCGTACTCACGCTCAGGATCTATGACTATGATTTCAGTACCTAACATTAAACTACGGAGAGCCTCTAATTTAACATAGTAGCTTTTACCAGCTCCAGATTTTGCAAAAACAACAGCATTAGCATTTTCAAGCTCGAACCTGTCAAAGATAACCAAACTTTTGTTAAAACGATTGGTCCCATATACAATCCCATGATCCATTGTTAACTCAGAGGTTACAAATGGAAAGGTTGTTGCGAGGGATGTCGTATCCATGTTTCGCGTCACATACAGCTTGTCTATGCCTAATGGTTGTGTACTAATAAATCCTTGTTCTTGCTGTAAGGTGGCCGATTTCGCAGTAACACTAATTGCTGCTAAGGTTGATATTACATTTCTACTATATTTCTCTAAGAGCTCTTTGCTAGGTGCATATATTGTAATGTACATTGTGAAATGAAAAAATTTCTCCGTTCCTTCCGCGATAGAGTCTTGCAACTGTTGAGCATCAGAAAGGGCTACCTTAACAGATGCGTCTACAATCTTTCTGTCTTCCATCTGCCCATAGATAGTTGCCTCCATTTCAGCAATTTTTTTCCTTAACTTATCCATAATGACCTTGGAATCTACGGGATAGTAAAAGGTGCTTATTCTTAGTGAGTGTTCAAAGTTGATAATAGGGGAGAGCCAGTTAGCTCCTACAAATCGTGGATATCCACTAACAAAAAAAGTTCTGAAGTAGTAATCGCCCATCTGAAGAGAGTTAAAATCTATATCTATATCGATTGGGGCAATGATGTCCTGAGTTGTTAATCCATCAAATTTCGCTGATACAGGCTCAGTTGTAATCGCAGGAGGTGTCTTTTTGGGCATGGGCATTATTTTATCTAGCAACTTGGTAATGGGGTTTCCTCCTTTTTTCTTCTTCTTCTCTTCATCCTTATCTACGGGGTCATTATATCTTTCTTTGCCATCTAAGGTAGAGTTGTTATCTTCCTTTTTAGCCTGAATATCAGAAATCTCTTGGCTAAGCTCCTCTTTGAAAGAAGAGTATTTATCTCCAGCAAGAGTACTTCTCTTCTCTTCTAGCATATCCATTGTTTTTGAATTATATTTTTTATCTTCCATTATTGAGAGAGCTCTTCTTCTGGATTATACATTGTATAGAATTCTGAAAGTAACTCCTTGTTTGTTAACTGTTTCCCAGTAAGCCCCATTCTGTTAAGTAATTTTAAAACATGATCCTTTTTAGGATAAAGAAATATCTTTGCTTTCTCTAGTAGCTGATCCAATTTAAGTTCATTATTTTGATTAACTTCTTCTTGGCTTTTCTTCTTTTTAAGTAGTCCTGTTGAGGGTAGCTCTCCTGTAGGATTAAAAGGAATTACGAGAAAGAAGTTTTTATCTAAAACATCATTTTCAACAATAAGGCGTTGAATAAATTGAGTATATATTTTTAGTTGCCTTTTCAACCCTTCAGACATTGCTTTATTCTCTTGATTCTTTAGATAGCCAATATAGTTGGAGATATCAATTCTTTTGGTTCTAATTAAAATTTGGATATGAAAGTTTAAGGAGTTTAATAATCCAGCAAAAGCAAAAACTTTACTATCTTGCTCATACTCAGCCAAGAGGTCAAAGTTTATTGCAGAGGTTTGTATAACTAAGGCTACGCTACCATTTTTAGTGACTACTAAATCATCAATAATTTCTTTAACTTCTAAATGCTCTTGTGTAGATGCAGTTGTTCTTGCTCTTGCATTACTATCCATTACTCTACAGTTATTTTATAAGGTAATTTACCCATACCTTTAGTTAATACGATTTGAATAGGTGGTAGGCTGTGTGATGTACCCTCAAATTCAATATTATAGATTCCTTCTGGATACTCCTTATGGGTTAAAAAGTATCCCTCTTTTCCAGTTTTATTAGCGTAAAGTATTTTATCATCTTTATCCTTTAAATATGTCTGTATATTAGCTACAGGCTGATACTCCTTAGTACTTAACCACAGGTTAATGTTTCCAGGTAGTTTGTCTACACTCTCAATTTTGAATTGATACTTTGAGATATTCTCTTGATTAATGATGATTGGTTCTTGTATAGAGGGTGTAAGAATTTTTTCTTCTTTCTTTTCAACAACTTTTTTTACAGGAGAGCCTTTCTTTTTTTCTTCAAAAATGTCGTCGCCACTCCCTTCATCGAAAATTGCTGTTTCTCCCTCTATCTTAGAGCCACCGAATATTTTCTGTTTCTTTTTCTCTGTTTGTACTATTGGTTTTGCCCTCTGATCTTTAAGGGCACTATTTAACCATACTCTTTGAGTAGGTCTATTTATTGCAGTGAAGAAGTTGGAGATAAATTTATCTGCAGGTTGGTCATTTATGGGTACTAAAGCAAAGAATAGTCCAACACCAGAAAAAAGTATAAACATAGGAATACCTACTACTCCTGGGAATTGCCCTCTAGTTGTAAAATAGAGGAATACTCCACCAATCCCAACCCCTATTGCTAGATATGCGAACTCTTTTAGGCTAAACCTTGTAAAGAGTTTAAATTCCACATCTAAGATATTTTGTGGTATTGGGTGTTGCCTCATATATATGTACTATCTAGTTTAACAGAATTAATGAGAATGTGGGAGGGTAATTCTATTTTATTTTCTTTTCCCCATTTAGTTCTATGAGTTGGGCATCTTTGAGAATTTTTTTCGGTAGGGATTTATAATCTATCACCGTAATGAAGGTTTGTTGTTTATCTAAGATTTCCTTATCGAAGATTTCTTGAGTATTGAAGATGTCTAATTCTGAAGCTATATCATCTAGTAGGAGAATGGGGTAATTAGAAGTCTTTTTAAATACAATATCCTGTGTCTTGAATATTAATCTGCCTATTGCTAATCTTTTCTCACCTCTTGAACCAAATTTCCGGATATCTTTATCTTTAAATATCTCCCAGTCATCTCTATGTGGTCCAATATTTGTGTATCCTGTTGCGATGTCTCTTTTTTTACTCAATTCCAAATCTTTCTCTATACATTCTTTTAGGTACTCTATATTTTGTGTCTTCCTTTTATCAAACTGTACTGCTGTATTGTATTTAATTTCATACTGATTTAATGAAAGCTCTTTAATGAGTAATATCCTGTACTGTAAAATATATGCGGCAGTAAGTGAGAAGTGGTTACTCCAGAAGTTTAGTTGAGGATCATTTACAGCAATTACACCTCTTTCGTAAAAAAGTTTAGAGAGTTTCTTAAGATATGCATTTCTTTGCTTTAAGATTTTTTTAAAATCTTTAAGCAGTGTTGTGTATTCATAATTATATTTAGTAATTATACTATCTAAAAAATTTCTTCTTTCAGAGGGGGAGATCATTAGAAGCTCAATCTTTTCTGGGTTAAAGATGTTTGCAGATCTATTTTGAAAAAATATATTTGCTCTTGTTTCCTTACCCTCGTATTTTAATGTTTTACTATTTTTTTCTTTGAAATATACATATGATTTATCATCTTCTGTTGTCTCTATTCTTGTATGTATTTGAGTATTTTGATCGATATTTATATATTCGTTGGTAAATGCCCATGGTGATTGGCCTGTATTTATTAAATACAGGGCTTCAAGTACGGAGCTTTTTCCTTGAGCGTTGTGCCCATAGAATATGATTATGTTCTTCTTGAATTCAAACTCTCTGTTTTTGAATTTTCTAAAATTTTGAAGTTTTATCTTTTGTATCATTCCATATTAATTATATATGATGAATGAGAGAAAGAGTAACTAGAGGGCCTACTTTAATTAATTGTATAAAGGTTACTAGGCGTCTAGACAAATATTAAGGTAAATGATAATTTGTTAATAATTAATTTTTATTGATTATTGTTATGGATGTTGAATTTGGGAACAAGCACAATGTAATTAAAGGATGGAAAGGGTATGATGGAAGAGAGCTACCTCCCCCTGTAGTTCCAGTAGAAGAAAGTGGAGAAGTTGTGAAGGCTTGGAAGCCTCTTTCTAGTGATGAAAAACCTATATCTCCTGCAAAGGAAGTAATCGATATTACCCCTGAAAACAAAACAGAAGAGCAACAAGTTGAAGATACGGAAACTAATCAAGGGGAGGGTGAAACATGGTGGGATCTTGAACGGAAATAAGGAGAGCAAACTATGTCTTCAAAATAGCTAAAAATGCATCCTGTGGAATATTAACCTGTCCAATCTGTTTTAATCTTTTTTTACCTTTTTTCTGTTTTTCTAAAAGTTTTAACCTTCTTGTGTAATCTCCACCATAAAGCTTTGCTGTAACATCTTTTCTAAATCCTTTTACATCTTCTCTTGCTATAATTTTTCCTCCGATTGCCGCTTGGAGTGGAATAGGGAACTGCTGTCTTGGTATCTCTCCTTTCATTACCTCAAGCAGTTTTGCTGCTTTTGATTGTGCTAATTCTTTAGTCTCTAAGAAGCTTAATGCAGGTATTTCTTCATGATTTACTAAAACAGACACCTTAACTAAATCAACTGGGAAAAAATCTATTAACTCGTATTCCATAGAGGCATACCCACTAGATTTGTTTTTGAGCAGATCAAAGAAGTTTGATACTAATGAACCTAGAGGGATATCATACTCTAATGTAATGTACTGATCTTTTAGTTGAATATCTCCAGAGGTATTAAATATATATTTTGTATTTACATACACGCCTCTCTTGCTTTGACAGAGCTCCATTAATGCTCCCATATATCTATCTGGAGACATAATTACTAACCTAACCCACGGCTCAAATATTTCTGATATTTCAGAGGGGTATGGTAGCTCTTGTGGAGTTTGTATCTCAATCTCTGTACCATCAGTTTTAATTACTCTGTACTCAACAGTAGGAGCAGTAATTATTAAATTAACATCGTACTCTCTTTCTAACCTTTCTTGAATTATTTCCATATGTAGAAGGCCTAGAAAGCCGCATCTAAATCCAGAGCCGAGCAAGGCGGATCTTTGATCTGAAAATGTAAGTGCTGCGTCATTCATACTTAGTTTGTTAAGGCCGATTTTAAGAGGTTCATATTGATCTGGTGTAACAGGAAAGAAGGTCGCATATACATTAGGTTTAGGTACCTTGTATCCTAGTAGAGGTGAGGTATCCTTACTATCAGAGATTGTATCTCCTACAGTAAACATACTAATATTTTTAAACCCAGTCGCTATATATCCCACCTCTCCTGCACTTAGTTTAGTAGTTTCTACTAACTCAGGTTTAAAGATACCAACCTCTGTTGGCTTAAAGGTTTCGTTTTTTTGTAAAATATGTAAGTTAATGGATTTTCCAGCAATATATTGAATACGTCCGTTAAATACCCTAACTGCAACAACAACTCCTCTATGCTCATCGTAAAAGGAGTCGAAGATTAATGCCTTTAGTGGTTTTTCTACATCTCCTTGGGGTGGTGGACATCTTTGTACGATTGCATCTAGAAGCTGCTCAATGCCCTCTCCCGTTTTTCCAGACACCTTTATTATCTCTTCTCTTTTAAAGCCTAAAAGGTGGATTAATTCCTCTTCTCTCTCCTTGATATTAACATTTGGTAAATCTATTTTATTAATGACGGGGATTAAGGTGAGGCCTAGCTCTAGTGCCTTCTGTGTATTCGAAATCGTTTGTGCTTGTATGCCTTGTGATGCATCTACCAAAAGTAGGGCAGACTCACATGCAGCAAGAGACCTAGATACCTCATATGAAAAATCGACATGTCCTGGAGTGTCAATGAGATTTAATTGCGTATCCTTCCACATCATTCTGCAAGCCTGCAGTTTAATTGTAATACCTTTCTCTTGTTCTAAATCTAACCTATCCAAAATCCTGGACTCTTTTTTTTCTCTAGAGAGATCAATATGTGCAGCCTCTAAGATTCTGTCTGCTAAGGTAGATTTCCCATGATCAATATGAGCTATGATGGAAAAGTTTCTAATTTTGTCTAAATCTGTATTAGCCATAGGATATGGGTAATTATATTATATTTAACAAGAAAAAGGGGGTTATTTACTCAATCTCTTTAATCTCCAATTCGAACTTTTCGACAAATTGGACATCAGAGAAACTCTCTATAGCTAAATATACGAGATTCTTTTCCTGAGGGAGTATTAGAATACTTTGAGTAATCACATCTCCATTAGAACCTTGTAGCTTGTATACTTGATCATTAATTATCAAGGAGATGTTTGATTTAGTTGGTAAATGTGTATAACCATACATCTCTAATACTGTTTCCGTATCTTTTTTGTTAGAGATTTCTAATATTGGTTTAGAGTATCTATCTGCATCTCTATTAGCAATTTCGGTTGTATATCTGAATACTCCTTCTTCATCTTTCTGTAGCTTCTCTCTGCTAAATATTTGGTGCGAACCTCCAACTATCTCTATTTTCACTTCGGCTTTTTCACTCACTCCTAAAACATCTATCTCTTTTAATACCTTTGTTAAAGGCTGTAAATTCATTACTGTTACAGTGGGTATTATGAAAAGAAGAGCTAATACTCCAAGTGCTATTGGTTCTATTATGAGTGTTAAAATTTTTTTAAATTTCTTGTTTTTCATTAGTAATATTTCTTACTATCAGGATATACTTTACTGAGCTGAATTTCAAATGCCTTAATTGTTCCTAAACCACAAAATATTGAAAGTCCTCCTGAAAGGTACGCTATCCACATATATGTATTTTCTTGTAATGCATTCTTAATTATTAATCCTGAACATACCCAAAGAAAGAGAGTCCATATGAATATTTGGAGAAGAGTAGTATCATCTTTTGTTAACCACTTAATCATATTAAACTTTGCTACTTTCACTATTGTTCTAGGATTTTGGAGTGTAGATTGAAAAAGAGATATCTTCACTATTTGATATATTGTAGGTACCGCAATGAGTAAGAGCATGAGAAGATCAGAAACTGAGTTAACAAAGAAGGTAATTTGAGGATCTTCAAAATATATTTGAGTTGAAAAGAAACCATTAATATCATTTCCGATTTCTAATGGATATCCATATTTTGCAGAGATCAGAAAAATTCCTAAAGTTTTCCCAACAATCATCAATATTGCAGGAATTAAAGAAATTTTAAGAGCCCTTCTGAGTAGTTTTGACATTATCTTTGGACAGTTTGTTTAGTTGATTAGCAAGCTTAGATTTTTTTCTACTTGCATTACCCTTTTTAATGACATTCTTTTTAGCAGCTTTGTCTAGTACCTTATATGTATGGTGTAAGGTTTTTTGGGCTTTCTCCTTATTACCATCCTTGATACTATCTCTAAAACTTTTTTCTGCTCTCTTCACTCTCTTTCTGAGTCTATCATTGAAAACTGTTTTCCTCTTAGTACTTCTTAGGTCTTTTATTGATGTTTTTAAATTTGGCATCTTGTAAGTAAATATATTATTAAATGTTTGATGGCTGTGTTGTATTATATATATTCGGGCGTGGTTTGTAAACAGAAAATTCCTACTGTATACTATATTAGCTATGATTAATACTAAAAAAGTACTTCTTATCACTTTCCTAATATTAATACCTCTTGCTTCTATACTATCGTCTGTCTATCTTCTCTCTGTAAAGAAAGAGGAGGATGTGAAGGGGGTAAAGACAGAGATTGAAAGATGTGTACCGTATATTTCAAACAGTATGCCTAGAGTAGCTTATATTGGGCAAGAGTACTCCTTTTATCCAAGGATTACCGATTGTGGTTCAGATGAAATCCTCCTTGATGTAAGTGGAGTTGAGTGGTTAAGTGTTAATAACAACATGGGAATTTCAGGTACGCCTACAATGGCAGATGTTGGAACTTTTAAAATAGAGATATATACTCGTAATAGGTCTGATAGTTATACATTAACAGATTACATTATTGTTAAAGCTGATGAAGAGTAACTGGATTATTATAGTAGGGGCTTTTTTAATACTTCCTTTGGTAGTATATTTGTTCGTTTTTAAATCCTCCGCTTCGCAAGATTTAACATATGTTGAAGGATGTGTTCCTTTCAATGTTGAGATTAAAAAAGGGAAAGAAAAAAACAGTGTGGATATATCTTGGGATAGTAAAGAGGAGTGTTCTAGCTATATTCTTTACGGAAAAGAGATGAGAGGCTTAGAGATGGTTGGTGTTGATTTAGTAAATGATACTCAAAGTAAAGAGCATACAGTTACAATTGTTAGCTTAGTGAGTACTCGAAAGTACTACTTTACTATCGTTTCAAATGGAGTGAGTTACGGAAAAGAGGGACTTCCATTACAATTCTCTATCGACTCTCTTTAGATTTTTTCCTTAATATTTTCTCTTCGAAGTACTTTTTGGGATTTGTAATTTTGTATTTCCTAAATTCGTAATCGTCATACAGTTTTGATTGTAGAATTTTCTCAGAAAGAAGTGTCCCCTCTGGTCTAGTGTATATAATCCATCCAAGGATTAGTATGAAGAGGCCAAGTCCAATTCTTGTGTAAAAATTATCAAATATTCCTGTTTTTGGAACAGGTGCAGGGGCGGGTGCGTTAGAGCAATCTTCTGCTACTACTATGTTAACTTCGGACCTTAATGATGAGGGATCTACTGGAATTTCAACAGGGTTAACAATTACTTCATTTAGGTTTTGTCCATTTATCGCAGCGGAACCAGCACGAGCTTGAAAGATTATGGATAGTGTACTTCCACTATTTATGACCCATGGGGTACTGGACTCCCATACTATCTCTTGTGTATCCCCAATAGTGGAGAGTGTTACTAATTCAGGATCAGTAACAGAGACTCCGTTAACAACGGAGCTGTCGGGAACATAGATGAAGCCTAGTGGTAATTTGTCTTTTATCGAAGCGACTTCATCTTCTACTTCATTTGCATTACGGATATTTATTGAGTAAGTGGCTAGATTGGTTCCCTCAGCTCTCTCTATACATTCTCGATCAACAGTTTTTACTGTAGAGAAGTTTGATTTTTCATCCTCTGGTACAGGCTGTATTGGCTCAACAACCTCGGAGGTATCTTGGAATACTACAGTTGCAGTGGCAATCCCAATACTGCTCTCGTTAACAAATATTTCGGCAGTAATTTCTAAATTCCCAATATGATTATTAAGAATGTCAAAAGAATCAATCTCAAAATTATTTGTGTCGTAAAGATCTAGTTTACTCATTTCAATTGTTCCTTTTGTTGGTTCAATTGTAATACCTTCTATTGCTGTTAAGCTTGAGAAGACAGGAGTAAAGGAGTATCTTATCTGCACATTGTTACTATTTATTTGACCGACTGAAATAGTAATATTTGAGATTTTTGTTTTACCATCTGATTGCTGTTCAGTCATTACGACCATTCCTGTTACTGCAGATGATCCCTCTCTCTCTATATCGACAATTCTACGACACACTCTTGAATCAATTTGATCACCCTTTGCATCTTTAGCGGTGGCCATTATTTCAACAGAGGAGACACTGGAATCAAGGGTAGAGATTTTTTTACTAATTTTATTTCCATCAACTTTGTCAGGTTGCGTATCTTCACTGTTTACTTTAAAGGAGTACTCTGTATATGTTGATTTATCAAAGGTAGCTTCTACACTTATTTCATCAGTAGGTTGAATTTTGCCAGTGATAATTTTACCAGTCTGATCCTTTAAGATCATAATTTCACACCTAGTATCTGAAAGGCTTCTAACAGAACAGACTTTGATTGAAGATTTAGGGGTAGAGGTATTTAGGAGGTTCTCATCTAAATCATTAACATCACAGTTTGCGTTACAGACTTGCTCAGAAGATACTGTATTCAAATTGAATAAAAATGCTCTTCTTTCATCACCACACTCAGCCACACTTAGTGGATCTATCATGTAACATCCGCAAGTTATTTTACTTAGATCCTCACCCCCACTTTCCTCATCTTTCCTAATTACAAAGAAATATACTAGTAGAACGACTAAAGCAACAAGTAGTAATGCTCCAACAATTATTAAACTTTTTAATGTATTTTTGGTTTTCCTATCAGCTGTAGCCATTAAATACCTTCCTGTGTAGATAAATCTATATATAGAGTTTATGAGAACTCGGCTATTAATGTCAACAGGAATCTTTCTATAGAGTGGTACAGAAAAGTGTAAGACCAAGCTTAGAGTCGATTCTTCCTACTTTAATCTCGTAATCTAAATTACTGAGTTTCTCATATTTATTTAATATTTTATCCCAATCATATTTTTCTGAAGCCTCTATTAATGGTTTAACTGTAAAAGGAGGAATTTTAAGAGTTGATGCAATCTCTGAGTAAGTGGCATTGTTTTGAGTTAAATATTTTGTAAGGGCTATTAATCTAAAATTTCTTGTAATCATAGGGAGGATGTATAGTGGGTCTACTCGTTGAGCAAATATATTCTCTAATACAGATAAGGGTCTTCCTTCTCTCCTGTTCATTTCGTCTAAGAGTAACCAAATATCTTCTTCTAATGTGTTTTGAGATATTTCATCTATATTTTCCTTAGTGACAGATCCCTCAACTTCA
>CAZPFV010000009.1:0-22755 GCA_964585985.1 uncultured Candidatus Saccharibacteria bacterium | reverse complement strand
CATAACAGGAGACGAGCAGGGAGAAATGCAAGAGGATTTAAGGATAGATAATCAGCAGCCTCTACATATTGAAGAGGGCAATACTGAAATTGATATTCAACCCAATGCTGTAACATCAAGGCCTGCGAACAATCAATCCGTACCTATAAAGAGTGCGGAAGGAGACTTGTCACCGAGCCAACCTAAGTATACTAATTGGGTATACCCAACAATTGATAAATTACAAAACCCTGTAAAGAGTGAGCAGCCGAAAGAGGCATACAAACAGGAGGCTAGAGTGATTGAATCTGTTCTTAAAAGCTTTAAGATCCCTGCTAAGGTAGTTGGTATCACTATTGGACCAACAGTGGTGAGATATGCTCTCGCTATACCAGCAGGAGTTGCGGTTAACAGAGTGAAAAGACAGAGTAGCGATATTGAGGTTGCCCTTAAGGTAAGTAAAGGAATGATGAGAATTGAAGCTCCAATTCCAGGAACTTCATATATTGGTATTGAAATCCCAAACAAAAGCCCAAACTATGTATATATGAAGGAAATGTCTATAAAGCTTCTTTCTGAGGCAGATAAATATGAATTACCACTAATTTTAGGTAGAGATATTAGTGGCTCCCCCGAAATTAGAGATTTGGTAAATATGCCCCACTTACTCATTGCTGGTATGACAAAAGCTGGTAAATCAGTAGGAATCAACTCTATCTTGGGAGGATTACTCCTAACTAAAACTCCAGATGAATTAAAATTGATATTAGTGGATCCGAAAATGGTGGAAATGGAGGCGTATGGCAGCATACCACACCTTCTTACTCCCGTCATCAATGATATGGAGCTAGTAGTAAATGCTCTGCAGTGGGCAACAACCGAAATGATGAAAAGATATCGAATATTGAAACAGGTATTAGTAAAAAATATAATTGAATACAACAAGAAGATGGGTTACCCCGCAATGCCATACTTAGTAATTGTCATTGATGAAATGGCAGATTTAATGCTAGTGGCAGGTCCAGATGTTGAGGCTAAAATTCAAAGAATCGCACAGTTAGGTAGAGCAGTTGGGATACACTTAATCCTTGCAACTCAAAGACCTGTTGTTACAGTAATAACTGGGTTAATCAAATCAAATATCGCAGGAAGAATTGCATATGCAGTACCCTCTGCAATGGATTCAAGAGTCATTTTAGATCAATCTGGAGCAGAGAATCTTTTGGGAAATGGCGATATGCTCTATAAAGATCAAACCATGGGCAAACCGATTAGAATTCAGGGCTGTTACATATCTACCGAAGACACACTCGACATTATTAACCAAATTAAAACACAAACCGTAGAAGGGCAAGAAAGTGAGGAGTTAGATATCACACAACCACAAACAGGTAGTGTAGGCCCTAACGGTGTCTCTGATGAAAGAGAACCAGAATTCCCTCAAGCATTGAATATCGTTATCTCAGAAGGCAAAGCCTCTGGATCACTACTACAAAGAAGGATGAATATAGGGTACAACAAAGCTGCAAGATTAATAGAACAGCTTGAAAGTGCTGGAGCAATTGGCAAGGCAGATGGTTCCAAACCAAGAGATGTACTAGTTTCATCATCTTCAGAGATACTAGGCTCTTCGGAAGATGATGTATCGGAATATTAAGACTTCTGATATACTCCCCGTATGATAACCGCTGGAGAAATTATAAAAAAGAAAAGAGAATCCCTAGGCAAAAACCTAAACAATGTATCAGCAGATACTAAGATTCAAAAAAGATATCTAGAATACATCGAGAATAACGAGTTTGATAAGTTTGATTCCTCTGTATTTGCATCAGGATTTCTTAAAATATACTCTAAATACCTCGACTTAGATGTTGAAAAAATACTCGCCCTCTACAGAAGAAGTACAAAATTACCTGTAACAAAAGAAATCAAAAAGAAGAAGAAAAGTAAAAAGGAGGGTATTAAAATTTCTCCTAAACATATAGGGATTGTCATACTTACGATATTTTTGTTCTCCATAGTAGCGTATGTCGGCTATCAGATATATAAATTTCAAAAACCACCGACATTAGTCATTTCCCAGCCTGAAGATGAATATATCTCTGATAAAGAAGATCTTGTCATAAAAGGGAATACTCTTTCATCTACAGTTGTGGATATTAATGGAGTACAAATTGATATCAATAATACTGGTGAATTTGAGCATATATATAAACTATCAGAGGGGGTAAATACCATTGTAATAAAGGCATGGAAAGAAACTAATAGTAAATTACAAACAACCACTACATTGAGAGTAATATATACGCCCTCGAATGAAGAACAGATAGTTGAAGAGAGTACAAAAGAATTTTTACTAACAGTGACAATTTCACAATCTCCTTCTTGGGTCAAACTAGATATAGATGGTGAAAACAAGATTTCACAAGTACTACAACCGAATACACAACATGAATACAAACTCACTGATAGCTTCACTCTTGTTACGGGTAGAGTTCAAAATACAGCAATCAATATAAACGGGGAGGAGATAAATATTACTTCCTCATCAGAAAGTGGCATCGGCCAGGTAACATGCAATATTGAGAGTAATGAACTAATATGCGAATAAATCGTTAGGAATTGGTATAATATATGTATGGAGTCATCTAGAGATCAGATTGAGGAAATTAAGAATAGGTTAGATATTGTCAATGTCGTTGGGAAATATGTCCAACTTAAACAAGCAGGGAAGAATTTATCAGGCTTATGTCCATTTCACTCTGAAAAGACCCCCTCTTTCATAGTAAGCCCTGAACTACAACGATATAAATGCTTCGGATGTGGAGAGGCTGGAGATATTTTCACCTTTATACAAAAAATTGAAAATATCGATTTTGTAGAGGTTTTAGAAAAGCTCGCAAAAGAGGCAGGTGTAACACTACGAAAACAGAAAGACAATTCCCAATTCAGTAGATTAATTGAAATTAATGAGAAGGCAGCAATCTTCTTTTTTAGGGAACTGAAAAAACAGAAAAATATTCTTGAGTATGTATATAAAAGAGGCATTACAGATGAAAGTATCAAAAAATTTGGTATAGGATATGCATTTGGTACTACTGAGTTATTGAATTTCATTCAAAAGGATAAGAAGTACTCTAAGGGCGAGCTGCTTTCTTCAGGTCTTTTTGTAGAAAAAGAGGGGAAAATAAGAAGTAAATTCTATAAACGACTAATGTTTCCAATAAGATCAAGCTCTGGAAAAGTAATAGCGTTTACAGGAAGGGTTTTACCTGGGAATGACTTTGGTCCCAAATATATGAATTCGCCAGAAACCCCTATCTATCACAAAGCAAGTAATCTGTACGGACAGTACGAATCTAGGCAACAAGCAAGAAAAGATGACCTTGTAATTATCTGCGAAGGTACTACTGACGTTATCTCTGCCCATCAAATTGGTATACAAAATATTGTAGCACCATTAGGAACCGCTCTAACAAAGGAGCAACTTCAGAAAATATCTAAGTTGTCTAATAATATCCTTTTTCTCTTTGATAATGACTCTGCAGGGCAGAAAGCGCTAGAAAGAGCCTTCATTCTTTCTCAAACCCTCTCTCTGAACACTTATGCAAACTCAACAGCACCGTACAAGGATGTTGACTCTATGATATTAGAAAACCCAAAAGCATTTCCGACATTAGTAAAGAAAAAAATAGATGCTTTTACATATATGCTGACTCAATTTATAAAAGATAAAAATTTGAATAATTTCGAAGATTACAACATGATTGTTTCATGGCTTCAAAATGTCTTGTCAAATGTGAGTAATCACACGATTTTAGAATTCTATGTGAAAAAAGCACGTCATATCACGCAAATCGAGCTATTCGAAAATGGCGTTATCACACCAGTTTCACGGAAAGATTTTGAAGGGGACAAAAAAATGCCACAAAAGCCCGATTTGGAGACACTTTTTCTTCAGTCCTGTATTTTCCAAAAAAATGCAAAATTTGTATTAAAATTTGATCTAAAATATTTCGACAATAAATATGTTAAAAATGTACTCTCTTTCATACTAAAGAACCCCGATATATCCAGAGAGCAACTTTTAGGAAGATATAATGATGACGATATTATAAAAAATATTATAGAAGATAGTATCTTTTCCTTTTCTCAAGAAGAAAGTGAGCCAGAGGAGCTAGAAAAAATATATGACAACATTATTAAAGAGTACTACAAAAGAAAGGAGAGAGAGTATGGAGTGAGGATTGCTTCATTAGAACAATTAGGTAAAATTAAAGAAAGTGAAAAACTTTTTAAAGAATTTCAAGAATTAACTAAAGAGAAACAAAAACATGAACAAAATAGCGGATTATGACACTTATGATTACGACTACAGTACATACTGGAGTAAAAGGGAGTACGAACATCGTGCAGAGGTTTTAGTTTTAGATAAGTTACTAAAAAAGGAGAAAGGGGATTGGTTTCTAGATATTGGCGGTTCCTTTGGTAGAGTTACAAAACAGTATTACTCCAAATACTCTCATCCCGTAATAGCGGATTACTCTCTCAAAACACTTCAGAAAAATTACTCAAGGTTAAAAAAAGAGTTTCCAAATATTGAATTAATAGCTGCAAATGCATACCACCTGCCATTTAAAAGTAACTCATTTGACAGTGGATTAATGATTAGAGTTTTGCACCATATTGAAAGACAGAATGAATATATTACCGAAATCTCACGAATATTAAAAAACAATGGAATATACATTCAGGAGTATGCAAACAAGACACATATTAAAGCTATAATAAGGGGATTACTTACACTTAATTTCTCAATTTTTAATAAAGAGCCGTACCAACAGCCTAACAAACATAACTACGAAGGTACAAAAGAAGGCTCTAAAGTCCTTTTCCTCAATTATCACCCAAAATATATACAACAGCTTTTTAAAGATGCAAAGTTGGATATTCAAAATAAATACGGCTGTTCATATCTTCGAATGAATTTCCTTAAAAGAAATATAAATACTGAGACTTTGGTTAAAATAGAAGATATATTACAGAAAACCCTGTCCTGGTCAAACATATCTCCAAGTATTTTTGTAAAAGCACACGCACAAAAAAATGAAATTAAACCTAAGAAATACTCCTCTCTTAATGAAATCCTTGCATGCCCAAAGTGTAAAAATGATTTGATTATAAAGAATGATAAAGCAGTATGTAAAAAATGTAAGAGTAGTTACCTAAAAAAGAAAAATATCTGGGATTTTAGAATATAAATGAAAGCTAAAAAATCTTTAGGCCAAAATTTTTTTATAAACAAGAACTTAGGAGAGTATATTTCGAATATACTTTCAAAAATCGAGAGTGACTCCGTTATAGAGATTGGGCCAGGAATGGGATTTTTTACTAACATCTTACTGAAAATCTTTGATAATGTTACTGTTGTAGAAAAAGATGATTCCCTTGCTCAAAATATATTGGATACATATCAAGGGGTAACTGTTGTCAATGATGATTTCCTTAAAATCGAATTGACATCAGTAGCTAATCAAGATAGCTGTTTCTTTGGCTCATTACCATTTAATGTATCCAAGCCTATTATTAAAAAAATTATTCAATCACAATATTTTGTTAAAGAATCCCTCTTTATCGTACAGAAAGAAGTAGCTGATAAATATATTTACAAAGAGCCTTACTCTGTACTCTCTTTAACAACAGCTATATATGCTAATTGTAAGAAAATCCTTGATATATCACCCGAATCCTTCAAGCCCAAACCTAAGGTTGTAAGTAGTTTAATTTCATTCACACCAAATCCACAACTCTTTGAAAACAGAGATTACTTAGAGAAATTAATCCTTACTTCCTTTAAACAGCCAAGGAAGAATCTTAGGAATAATCTTAAAGGCTCTCCATTCTCAAATATCTCAGAAGAGTATCTTACAAAAAGAGCTGCACAACTTTCGCTCAATGATTATGTTGCAATATTAAAAAATTCTTCGATTCTCTGATATAATTACCTCAATGAGGGAAAAGAAGAAAAAAGAGACACAGCTGGATTTGAATCTCCACAATGCTCGAAAAAATGTATATTACAAGTACAAAAAGCAATATGATATTTGGCTAGCTAGTCTAGAAACAAAAAAATTTATAAAAGATCCATTCACATGGTTTTCCATCATAACATCAATTTCTTTGATAGCAACACAATTACATATACTTAAACAAAGGGAGTACATACCCAAGAAAATCCCCATCTTTAACTACTTTTTAAGCCCTGCAAAGCGATTAGCTCCCATGGAGTTTGTGTATTTTATACCAATACTATGTTCTATAATTGTTATTATTTCGATAATACTCTCTAACAAGTACTATCACACAGAGAGAGAGTTAGCAAAAGTCATTTTAATAGTGTCTCTTCTCTCTAACACATCATTATGTATGCTCTTTATTAAATTATCTCTTTCAGTTTAATATGGATTTTTCAATACCAACCAAATTATTAGAAAATATATTAAGAATTGGCTCTTTAAATATCGCATCAGAGTACACAAAATATCTTAATTTTTGGCCAATTGCTCTCTTTGGGTTAATTCTGTCATTCATACTCCTTCCCATAATTGGCAAGTGTGCTACAAAACATGGTGTTACATACAAACCTAAAAACAGGAGATTGAATAAGGAGTATGATAACCCCGAAAAAGCTGTTCATACAAAAGAAACCCCAGCCTTAGGAGGGGTTGCAGTCACTATTCCTTGCATTATAGCTCTTCTACTATTTTTCAGAATAGACTCCTTTACTTTCCCCATTCTACTTGCACTGTTGGTATTGGTAATAGGTTCTGTTTTGGATGATATATTCAACCTTTCCTCAAAAATTCAATTTGGATATCAATTACTAGCAGCTTCAATTATTGCCTTCTCCATTATTGATCTCTCCTCTATTAGCTTCTTCTCAAATGATTTGTTAAATTTACAAAGTGCAGTACTTCACTTTGATATTGGCACATTACCAATCTCTTTCGTATTTCCAGGTGATTTAATACTAATTGCATGGATACTTCTCTGTATTAACTCAGTTAAATGGGTAGGGGGTTCACCCGGGTTGATTGAGTCTTACTCTCTCTCAATCTTTTTACTACTTTTTGTTATAAGTATAAGGACATTCTCGCTACTACCAAGTACCTTAAGCATTCTAATTTCTGGCTCTCTCATATCTCTTCTTTTCTTCGCCTTCCCTCCACAAAAAATCATGTCAGGATCTAGTGGAAAGAGCGTTTACGGCTTTTTAATTAGTGTTGTAGCTTTAATTAGTGGGGTAAAGTTTTCAGTAACCATGATGTTACTAGCATTACCAATTATTGATGCAATATATGTAATTATATATAGATATATTACATACAAGCCTAAAAACCCAATCGAACTCATGAAAATCAATGACACCTCTCACTTACATCATCAATTACTAAAATTGGACTTTACAAATAAGCAAATTCTTCTCATTGAGACATCTCTCTCTCTACTTGTTGGATCGTTTGCAATACTCACCACTGGTGCACTGCGATTTTTCGCATTAATCTTTACTATTGCTGGCATTATAGGATTCATCGTATTTATCAATTACAGAGCAAGAAAGAAGGAAGTCAAGAAAGAAAAGTCTCCGGAATCTAAGTATTCATATTAGTTCCTAGACAAATACAATATCCTTCAATATAATTGAGATATATGAAAAAACCAAAAACTGCCATTATCATAGTCTTTTTTGTTTTACTTCTTTCTATCTTTTTCTTCTTCTTTCCATTAAAAGACATAAGCAAAAATATCCCTATAATTAAGTCTTTCTATCGCAATACAACCCTTGAAATTACTACTCCTAATGGAAAGTCCTCTGTTGAAATTGACGGAAAAGAGTATGGAGAAACTCCTTCTAATATAACGAGCTTAGTAGCTGGCAAATATCAGGTGCAACTAACAAGAGGAGCTGAGACAGAAGGCTTTTACAAACCACATCTTTTTAATATCGAGCTGTCAAAAAATTCGACTTCAAGGATAAATATTGAGATAGGACCAGGAGATAATCTTCACGGCTTCATACTTTACTACACTCAAGACAATACCATTAAAAGTGGACAGGGAAGATTAACAGTAACATCAAGCCATGATGGTACAAAAGTCTTTGTTGACGAAGAGTATCAAGACACAACCCCTTTGACTAACTTAACTTTAGTCAAAGGAGAGTATAATATACTACTGACAACCCAGGGCTTCGAAGATTTGGAATTTCCCATAATCTTAAGGGAGGGACATGTATTAAATATTAAAGGATATCAATTCCCCATCCCTATTACTTTTGAAATAAATAGTGAAAATGAGTAAGGAAGATTTAGGCAAAATTAAAGGACAAATGCCAGTATCTGTAATTGTTCATGGAGGTAATTTCATCTCTTTTCTTCTTGCTAAAACCTTGTTAGAACAAGGAAGCTATGTTGTAATCATTGATAAATATACAAATAACAGTAAACGATATTTTGCAGAATTAAAAAAGACAGGAAAGATTACATTCATTGACTTTAAAGGGATAAAATCATTTTTTGAAAAAATTGCAAGAATAGATTACCTCTACTATATGCTTGGAGAAAGAGTATTAGAGAGTAAAAACGTTGATAGCAAAGACTTTCTCTTGGAAACAGATTACCTTAACCAAAGTTTAATCACTGCAAATAAGTATAAAGCTAAGATAGCTGTAGTAACCTCTCTTAAATTAAACAGAGAGCTCTCAAACATCATAAATAATGAGGCCTCATCTAAGACAAGACCATATTCTCCTTTAGAACTACAAAGGTACGGAGAGAATTTCTCTGCTGAATTTGTAGACAAAACAAAAGCAAATTTAAGAATAATTAGACTTGGAACAGTACTAGGAAGAGGCGTAAACAAAATAGATGACCCTGTCTTAGAAAAGCTTTTCCTAGATGCTACCCAGAACATTCAAATAGATATTGAGGGAGAGGGACTTGAGATCCATAACCTAATACATGAAAGTGATGCAGTGTATGGAATTTTGAAATTAACTTTCTCAGATGACACAAAAGGTGAAGTAATAACGCTTTCTAACAAAAATGACTACTCTACACTATCAATTGCATACAAACTGCTAGAGTTAGATCTAGAAGCAAAGGCTATTAAATTCGTTGAAAGAGAAAGTGGTGAATTGATACTTCAAGATCTATATGTACCCGCACCACACGCATCTTCTTACGGATGGAAACAGAATGTCACACTAGAGGAAGCAACAATTGAGCAGGTACAGGCATACTACGAAAAATCAGATAAAAAATGGGATGTAGACAAAACCGCTCGAGAGAAGGCCCTCGTTTCTGAAAGTGCCGTCTCTAAGACTAAATTTGGCGAGTTCGTTTCTAAAATTTTTAAACCCTTTAAATCTCTAAGTGACCCTAAGAAATTTTTTAGTGAAATTAATTATTTTAAAATATTTAAAAATATTTCAATATTCGTACTATTAGTACTCCTTGTATACTACCTAATAGCACCAATAATTGGGGTATCCCTCGGCACTTTTCTTGTATATCAACAAGGGAAACAGCTTTCAGACTCTGTAGCAGAACTCAATTTCGAAGAAATTACTAAGAATTCAAACTCCATATCTCAAAACATTTATAGAGTAGAGGATAATTTTAATAAGCTCTTTTGGATTTTCAAGCTAGGTGAGGGGGAAGATGAATATGCGAATCTTTTTCAGATTATCCAAGGTACTAAATATGTCGCTGAGAGTGGAGAGAATCTTGTAATAGGGCTTAGGCCATTGGGTGAATTTATCAAAGATTTTGAACCCTCTCTTAATGAAGATATCGAAAAAATGGAGTATAGCCAATATCTCTCTGAGATGGATAGTAACACCTTCCTTCTTAAAGAGGGAATATACAAACTATCTCTAGCAGAAAACTTAATATCACAAGCAGATACTAGGAAATACCCTAATTTTGTAAAAGAGAGTGTATCTCAATACAAAGAGCTTGTGGAAGAGATAAATAATAAGGTAAAACCACTTGAAAAAGTATCTCAATTCCTTCCTGATATGTTAGGACTAAATGAACGAAAACGATACTTAATACTCTTGCAAGATAATGGTGAAATTAGGAGTACAGGAGGATGGATATCTAATTATGCTGTTGTTGCAATAGAGAAAGGACAGGTAGTAGAACTTTTTGTAGACGATATCTATAATGCACATGCCTTTTTGAAATTACAAAATAGTGTATACAAAACTCCAAACTCTATGCTGAGAGCTCTAGAAGGAGTATCCTTTTCATTTCCTACCGTAAACTGGAATCCCAATTTAGAAAATGTTAGCCTTTCATCTGAAGAATTTATATATGACCTAGGTAAAGGCGAATCCTTAGATGGGATAATCACTTTGGACACCCTCTTTATCCAAAGATTAATTGAGAAATGGGGTGGTATAGAGGTGCCAGGAGAGAGTGAGTTAATAACATCAGAGAATCTTTATGCATATATGTTTAAAGATATAGAGATAGAATCACCATCACAACCTAGAAATTCCACCTTTCTCACAGAGCTATTTAACTCCATAGTAACCAAAATCTTTTCAACCAAGTTAACTGAAAATCACGCCCTCTATGAGACAATAGAGGAAAATATTGATGAGAAACATCTTCTTTTTACATTTAAAAACTCTTTAGCCAAAACATATGTTGAAGAAAATGGTTGGACCTCAAATATTGATACTAAATTCCAAAGTGCACCTACCAATATAGATTGGAACTGGGGAGCTAACAAAGCAAATCTGTATTTAAAGAAAAATCATAATCTAAACATCTCTGTAAAAGATGAAAAAACAGTTGATTATACATATCAGATTACATTCCAGAATGAATCTACAAAAGAAGAATTTCCTCAAGGAGAGTACGTAAATTACTTGAGAATATATATACCGTACAATGCTGAAGTTACCACAATCAAAGGAGTCGTTGATAATAAATACGACATCTATCTTGAAGATGGTTACAAGGTTGTAGGAGGATGGCATACTACTCCAACTGGGCAAACAACAAACTTTGAATTAAGGTATAGAGTCTCAACAAATGCTCAAGATATAATACCATTGATAAAGAAAACTGATACTCATTATGAAATGAATATAGATATCTTTAAACAGCCTGGAAGTAGAAAAGATGCATACAACTTCTCTCTTAGCTACCCTCAAAACTGGGTAGTCGAAAACAGTGATGGATTAACACGTATTGAAAATAGTGTAAACAGAAGGTTTGAATTAGCATCTGATGAACATTTCTTCATCTCTTGGCAGAGGTAGCTCTTAAATAGTCACTTTCTCTTTCTCTTTTAAATAAAGATACAAATCTAAGATCTCCTCGGCAGATGTTTCTTTCATTGATGCAAAGTTACCTATCTCTTCAATATCCAGGTCTGTATTTACAGGCATCCTATTACTAATACCTACAGGTTTAAAAAACGTTGCAATATGATTAGATTTACAATTTGAACAAGAAAAGTGTATAATGCTCGATATGTTAGTATCCTGTATTATTTCTAAATCGTCGCTACTATAAGGTTGCCCACATTTATCACAAAATTTAGCAATTGTATCAATAAAGAAGATTTTCTTTTCATCTAAGCTGTTTTTATTTAAATCTTTCATCATATTAAATTATACCATAACAAATATATGAGTAAGTCTACGATTAAGGCTAAACATATTGCCCATCTAGTTAAGAAAGGAAAGGAGCAAGGATTTCTTTCTCAAGAGGAGATTTTAGAAGTATTCCCTACAATAGAGGAAGATATTGTTCTTCTTGATGATATTTTTAAGGAGTTACAGGATAACGAAATAGAAGTACTAGAGCCAGAAGATGAAGTTATTACTGGTAATGAGGATCTTACACTCGAGAAGAAAATACGTATTCTTAAAACAATACAATCCAGCCTCTCAACTGACGCTATTAGGTCATACCTATTTGAAATTGGCAAAATACCTCTACTCACTGGTGAGGAAGAGGTCATACTTGCAAAAAGGATGGAGAAAGGGGATAAAGAGGCCGTACAGCTACTCATTACCGCCAACTTAAGGTTAGTGGTAAGTATTGCAAAAAAGTATAGCAAAAGCGGTCTAGAGCTCTTAGATCTAATCCAAGAGGGAAACATTGGTCTAATGCGTGCTGTTGAAAAATTTGATTACCATAAAGGCTATAAATTCTCTACCTATGCAACCTGGTGGATTCGACAAGCAATTACCCGAGCAATTGCTGATCAAGCAAGAACTATTCGTGTCCCAGTTCATATGATTGAAACTATTAACAAGTTTAACAAAGTAAATGGTACCTTAACTACGAGATTAGGAAGGCAACCTACCGATGAAGAGATTGCAAAAGAAATGGATATTGATATAGAGAAAATTTCTGAAATTAGAAAGATTAAACAAAATCCCTCTTCACTAGCAACCCCTATCGGTGATGAGAAAGATTCTAAATTACAAGATATACTTCCTGATGAATGGTCACAAAGTCCAGAAGATTTTGCAACTTCCGAGTATCTAAAGAATCAGTTAAAGGATATTCTTGATTCTCTACAAGATAGAGAGAGAAAAGTCCTTTCATTAAGGTTTGGACTAACCGATGGTGTAACAAGAACACTTGAAGAGGTAGGTCGTGAATTTGGAGTAACAAGAGAAAGAATACGACAGATAGAGGCAAAAGCTCTCAAAAAATTAAAAGAGAAGTCCTCTGAAAAGAAATTAGATGATTATATAAATACCTAATCTGTAGTGGTCTCTTGATTGGAAACCATCCCAAAGAATGATTTAGGAGGAATAGCGTAACCACTATCAATCCTTTCTGAGACCGAATTTAAAACTTCTTCGTCAAATGAGGGACTTAAAGGTGCAGTATACAGCTCTGCATTTTTATTTACAGTAGAAAATGATCTCTTGGAGTATATTAATACTCCTCCCCATACAATTGCGATAAGGACTGATAAAAGGATAACAAAAAAATATTTTCTAAAAATTTCCATATTTTACTATTTATAAAAGTTTACATCCTCAATATGGTACACCCTAAGAGTAATTGAATAGTTGGTTGTACCATCTTCTTCGACCGTACTACTATATGATATGCTTTCTACAACAGGAAACATCGGTAAAGCCTCTAAATCTTTCAAAAAAGATATAAGGTTAGACCTATTCCCACCAACATTTAACCTTACTTGGTAAGGAACTAGGACCTTCGTCTCTATAGCAGGTGCATTTTTAGAAGAGCTCCTTATTTCAGAAAAGGATAAATTTCTTAATATGAAACTATTCCTTGTTACAATAGGATCTATATTTGCTAAAAGAAGACTAAAATTCTCATTAACTGGGTAGATCAGTGTAATATCTTCAAAAGCATCTTTATTACTATTATACTGATCATCCAAGCTAGTCAAAGCCTGCAATTTCATTTTCAAAGCCTCCGATATTCTTTCTTTCTGTTTAATTTCCGAATTTATAGTTTTAACAGTCTTGAAAGTCGGCACTATAGCTAAAGCTATCAGTAATATCGCTACTATATATGTTAACCCTGTAAAAATCATTTCTGACTTCTTGTTAAGATTCTGTTTCGCCATCTTTACATAGTCAACTTTTTTTTCACTACTTTCTAATACTCCCATTTAGGCTTCCTTATCTATTACTTTAAAATTAATACTTACATGGTACTCACCCTCTTTTAGTTCAATATTTACTTTAACCTCAGAGTAATTTGAGTTGTTCTTAAGACTCTCCTCATAGCTTCTTAATGCTTTAAAATCTGTCGTTATAATCGAAAGTGAAATTGTATTCCTACCGATAGAAATATTTTCAACACTTAGTGTCAAAGGTACTCCATTGATAATTTCTGAAATCAAATTTGAGTTAATCTCTTGCCCCTCACTAATACTCTTAACATCAGTAAGAAGGTATTGGTAATTTTGATACTTAATGGCACTCTTTTTCCATGTATCATTCTCTAATGTTTTAACCTGATCATTAATCTGAGAGGTTAAATCATTGTTTTTCCCATCCATTACCAATCTATAACCAAAAGCAGCAAGAACAAGAAACTGCACTATCATTAACATCCATTTCCCAATTGAGGTAAGCCACGAGAAAGATGTTTGTAGGATACCATCTGATTGTCCTACTGGTTGTAGAAAATCTATCGATTTTGTTTGGTCATTAGTTTTAAACATAGGCAGTAGATATGTGTACTACCTAAAGTATACAAGTCTTTTTAAAAACTTTCCATATATTAGTACATAAAAATATATTTTGATATAATAAAGCGTGTAAATATGGATATTTCTAAACCAACTAAAATCTTTATAGGCGTATCTTGGCCATACGCTAGCGGCAAAATTCACTTAGGCCATCTAGCAGGACAAAATATTGCCTGTGATGTTTTTGCTAGATATCACAGACTGAAAGGTAATGAAGTATTGATGGTTTCAGGTAGCGATAGCCATGGAACTCCAATTGTTGTTAAGGCTGAGCAGTTAAATATTCCTCCTGAGGAGTTAGTCGAGCAATCACATACAGACATACTTAAAACATTTGAAAATCTCTCATTGCTTTATGAAAATTATACCTCTACACTAACAGAAAATCATACAGTAGTAGTACAAAACATCTTTCTTGTTCTTAAAGAGTTAGGATATCTCTACCCCAAAAAATCTTTACAGTACTTTGATGAAAAAGTAGGAAAATTCCTTCCTGACAGATACGTTAAAGGGACATGCCCTCAATGCGGAGAACAGAATGCAAGAGGAGATGAATGCCCTAACTGTGGTAAATACTTAAAACCTACTGACTTAATAGAGCCGTATAGCACACTCTCCGATACAGAGCCTGTACTAAAAGAAACAGAGCATTTTTACCTTGACCTAAAGAAACTTGAGAAACCTCTTTCTGATTGGATAAATCTTAGTAGCAAAAACTGGAGAAAATGGGTTAGAGAGTTTTCAAAGGGCTGGATAAGAGAGGGATTAGAGCCAAGAGAGGTGACAAGAGATATGAAATTCGGAATACCCGTGCCAATTGATGGGTGGGAAGAGAAAGTCATATATGTATGGATAGAGGCAGTAGTAGGTTACTTATCTGCATCTATTGAATGGGCTGAAAAAAAAGGTAACCCTAGCAAATGGGAGTCTTTTTGGAAAGATCCTAGCTGTGAGCACTACTACTTCATAGCGGGAGGAAATGTCCCATTTCATACGATAATATGGCCTGCACAGCTATTGGCATATAGCGAAAAATATGAGAACGAAAAGCTTTGGGAAGAGTATAAGTTACCAGGAGAAACAGAAAGAAAACATTTAAATCTCCCATATAATGTTCCTGCTAATAAAATGCTTCTTTACAAAGGAAAGAAAATGTCAAAAGGAGAGGATATAGGTATAACAGTAGAGTCTTTAATTGAAATGTATAATCCCGATTTAATTCGATTCTTTTTCATTAGAAATGCTCCTGAAAATCATGATAGGGAGTTTGAGGAAAAAGACCTCATAGATTGCAATAACAATGAGCTTGTTGGAAATATCGGCAATTTCATAAACAGAACTCTTACCTTTGTAGAAAACAAATTTGACAGTCATGTACCTCAAGGGACACTGGAAAATGATGTAGAAGACGCTATTCTAAATGCTTTTGATAAAATCGGAGATCATATTAAGAAATGTGAATTTGTAAAATCTAGTGACGAGCTACTTAAGTTCGGTGATTTTGCAAATAAATATTTTAATGACAAAGCCCCTTGGCTTTCTTTTAAGAGTGATATCTCCGATTGTGAGAATTCTATATATAACTCTGTGCAGATAGTAAACGCATTACGAATATTACTTAAACCGTTTACTCCTAACACTTCTTTCAATCTATCTAAATTCCTTAATCTCGACAAGGAGTACGATCCCAATATAGAGCTAAGAGAAAAGGGTATTACTACAAAGTTTAATAATACATGGGTCTTTAATGAGTTACCTGCAGGGACAAAATTAAACAAATCCTCAATTCTTTTCTCTAAAGTAGAAGTTAAAAAATAATTTCCTCTCTGGTATAACCTATATAAAGAGATGGCATATCTCAAACGATTTCAATATCACAGATTTTCTACATATTATATTTGCTGACTCATTAATGTATCATTTGCAAGTCCTAGTTTAACCAACTCCTGCCAAACAGACTCCGTAACAAACGGTACAAAGGGATGCATGATAGTTAAGTTTCTCTTTAAAATATGCAATAGTTCTGCAAGCTTAGCAATTCTAACCTCTGAACCAACCTCTTCTGTCTTAATTTCAGCCTTAATCTCTTCAATCCATATATCACAAAGCTGATGCCAAAAAAATTCTCTAATTGATTCTGCTCCTAGATTAAATTGATACTTCTCAATATACTCCGATACCTTTTTAATATGCTTCTCACTTTCATTCACTCTCTTTAAAGAGCCTGAAACTTCTATTTCAGAGATTTTTGCTATCTCACTATCTTCTATATTCATCATAACGAATCTACTAGCATTCCATATCTTGTTAACAAAATTTCTGTTTCCTTTAATCTTTTCCTCCCTGATAGGAGGGTTAGCCCCTGGGAGCGCATCTGAGTAATACCACAATCTAAGAGCATCTGCCCCATACCTATCAAATACCTCTTGCGGTTCAACACCATTACCCTTACTTTTAGACATCTTAGATCCATCAGCAGCCATAATCATTCCTGTTAAAAATATTGTGTGAAATGGTATCTCCCCTGTTCTGTATATACCTAGCATTAGCATCCTTGCTGACCACCAAAAAAGGATATCTCTTGCATGAATCATCAATTGAGTTGGGTAATATTTTTTAAAATCCGCTCCTTGCAAGCCACCTAAGGTAGAGTACGGTAACTGTCCAGAACTAAACCAGGTATCAAACATATCTGTTTCTGCTTCCCACTCGCCTTGCATTTCAGGTCTCTGCTCCCCTATATATATACTTCCATCACCATTAACAACTGTATTAAACTCCTTCTCGTAATCTTTTATCTCTTTCTCACTATTCTCATTTAACCAATCATACAGCTTCTTTCCACCACTATACCAGACAGGTATCCTCTGACCCCACCAAAGTTGCCTAGAAATACACCAAGGCTTAATATTTTCAAAAAAGTGTTGTAATGCCCTCTGTTGCCCTTGCGGTATAACCTTTATATCCCCTTTATCTATTGCATCTAGGGCTCTTTTTGCTAAATCTGATACATCTGCATACCACTGATTTGAAATTATTGGCTCAACAGGAGTTTTACACCTCTCACAAATCGCAACCTCGTGTTTAATATTTTGGATATCTTCCAAAAGACTCAACTCATCTAACTCTTCACATATTTTCTTTGATGCAGATATAGTATCAAGCCCTTTAAATCTCTCTGGAATACTTCCCTCCATTTTTCCATCTTCATTAATTACATTCACCCTCTCTAAGTTATGCTTGTTACCTAAATCGAAATCAATAGGGGAGTGTGCAGGAGTAACCTTTACAGCGCCAGTACCCATTTCCATATCAACTTCTGAATCTGCAATAACGGGAATTTCTTTGTTTTGTATCGGAAGAAGAACCTTCTTACCTACATATTTTTCATACCTCTTGTCCTTAGGATTAACAGCAACAGCAGTATCTCCCAACATCGTTTCTGGCCTTGTTGTAGCGACCATAATGAATTCATCTTTTGAGCCAACAACGGGATATTTAATAAAGGCAAATATTCCCCTTCTTTCCTCGTGTAGAGTATCAATATCCGCCAATGCTGTCTTGCAATTAGGACAAATATTTACAATCCTTTTATCTCTATAAATTAATCCCTCTTCAAACATCATTTTAAATGTCTCATAAACAATTTTTGTAAGCCTTTCATCTAATGTAAAAAACTCTCGAGAATACTCTGCACTAAGACCAATATTCTTCTCTTGTTCTCTTGCATTTGATGCATTTGCCATAGAGAATTCATAGCACTCTTTGTAAAACTGCTCCCTACCTATCTCCCATTTACTCCTACCTTGACTCTCTAATAGCTTTGTAAATGCTGCTTCTGTTTGAATACCAGCGTGATCCTTACCTGGTAAAAGTAGTGTAGGATGACCTGTCATCCTCATATATCTCCCAATCGCATCATGAAATGAGTAACCACACATATGTCCAAGATGCAAATTACCATTAGCGTTTGGAGGGGGAAGAGTAATAGTGAAAGGCTTTTTACTCTCAATTCCATTTTTAATTAGATACTTCTCCATCTCACCAGGATTGAATAGTCCAGTACCCTCCCAAAGGGCGTAAATCTCCTTTTCTTTCTGTTCAAATGTCTTTGATATCTCTCTTTCCATACTTCCCATTATATCAAATATGTAATCATATATAGAGAGAATATACCTAAAACAAAAAGATACTGATATAATGGGAGATATGAAAAACAAGAAAAAACAGTATTACAAAAACGAAACCTTAAAGGTATGCACACTCTCGGGCACTACAGAAATTGGGAGAAATTGTAATTTCGTTGAATTAGGAGACGAAATAGTTGTAGTAGATGCAGGTTACTCCTTCCCAGGACAAGAGATGTACGGTATAGACTACCTACTACCTAACTACAAATATTTAAAGAAAAATAAATCTAAGGTTAAAGCAATATTAATTACCCATGGACACCTAGATCATACAGGTGCGTTAAGATGGATGCTACCTGAATTAGATTTCCCACCTGTATATGCAGGCTCCTTTGCAAAGGCATTAATTGAAGCAAGATTAGAAGAGTACAATTTAAAAAACAAGTGTAAAATATTTGGAGTAAACAGGCACACAACAGTAAATATTGGTAAAAATTTTAAAGCAACATTTGTAGGTGTCAACCATAGCATACCAGATGCTTTTTCAATCTTTCTTGAAAGTAGAAAAGGGAATATTTTCTTCTCTGGAGATTACAAAATTGATACTCAACCAACTAACGAATTAGAGGCAGATTATGCGAAATTAAAGTCTTTAAGAGGAAAGATAGATTTAGGTTTGATGGAGAGTACAAATGCAGCGAAAGCAGGGAAAGCCCCATCAGAAAGTGAAGTTTTTGAGAATTTAGGCAACGTTATTGCAAAAACAGAAGGAAGGGTAATAGTGGCAGCATTTTCATCTCTTCTAACTCGTCTTTTTGCACTTTTTGAGATAGCAAAAAGAACTAACAGAAAAATTGTCATCTCTGGAAGGAGTTTGGAACAAACCATTTCGATAGCGAACAAACAGGGATATATAAAGATACCTGAGAAATTGGTGATAAAAGAGAGAGATATTAATAAATACAAAGATAATGAAATTTTGATACTTACCACTGGTAGTCAAGGTGAAAGATACGCCGCATTAAATAGAATGTCTCTTAAGGAACATAAATATATAAAAGTTAAAAAAGGCGATCTAGTGATAATGTCCTCTTCGGAAATACCTGAGAATGTGAGTAGCATAGAGAGAATGACAGATAGATTAATTGGGCTTGGAGCAGATTTACTTAAAGATACAATCGAAACTAAAATTCACTCAACAGGCCATGGGAATCAGGAAGATATGAAAATAATGCATGACCTCATCCAACCAAAAGCTGTAATGCCAATACACGGTTCTCTCACATTTAGATACTTTAACAAGAAAAACTATATGTCTTGGGGCATGAAAAATGAAAATGTCTTACTAACAGATGATGGTGCAGTATGGAACTACAATGGTAAAAGTTGGACCAGAGGAAAATCAATTGAATCTAAGCCTATTCTAATTGACGGATTAGGGGTTGGAGACACAGGAGAGATAGTACTTAAAGATAGGAAGCAGCTCTCTGAGTTCGGTATGTTCATAATAGTATTAAACTTAAGTAACAAAACCCATCGGCTAATGGGTAGACCGCAATTTGTCTCAAGAGGATTCATATATATGAAAAAATCTAAAGAGCTCCTAAAAGAAATTCAAACTATGATTTTTGATGCACACAAAGCTTGGATGGAGGAATCTAAGAAAAAAAATAAGTATGAATATGACGACCTAAAATCTTCAATTGACAAGGTAGTAGGTAAGTACATATACAAGAAAACAGAAAGAGAGCCCATTGTTCAGATTGTCATTGTATAACTAGCCCTCTATAATGGTATAATTGAAACAGTATGATAAAACTGCCATTTCTAAAATCAAAAAAAGTCCCTCTTCTTGATGGAAACACTCCCATTGTAGCACTAGATATAGGTACCGAGAATGTAAAGAGTCTTCTCTTTACAATGAATGAGTATGGGGTATCTGTAAATAGGGTCTCCCATATTCAACAACAGCAGCATGCAATGAAAAGTGGGATAATTACCAACCTAGACACAGTGTTAGAGAATTGCAAATTAGCTATAAATGAACTTGTTACAACACTTAAACCAGAAGAGTATCCAAAACATGTAATAATGGGAATAGCGGGAGAGTACATCCAAGGAGTATCCATAGTTGTTAACTACGAAAGAGAAGAACATTTCGAAAAGGAAGTTACAAAAAAAGAGCAAGAAAGAATAATTAACGAAGTAAAATCTCAAATATCTGTAAGCGGAAAAGAAGAGCTTGGATTAAGAATAGGGCTAAATAATGATGACATTGAAATATTGCATATTACCCTAACAGGTATGGAAATAGGCGGAATGCCTGTTAATACCCTTGTTGGCTATAAAGGTAGAGATGTGAGACTAAATTTCTATGCGTCCTTTGCTCCAAAAACATACACAGAAGCATTAAGAAAGGTTGCCTCATCTCTCAATTTTGAGGTCTTAGGAATTGTATCTCAACCCTTTGCAGTAGCTAGAGCACACTCTGGAGGAAAGAATAGTAATTTCTCTGCAATCTTTCTAGATATTGGAGGTGGTACAACAGATATAGCTATTGTTAAGAATGGAAATGTCGCAGAAACACAGATGTTCGCATTTGGAGGAAGGGTGTTTACGAAAGAGTTAGCAAAATTAACAGACGCAGACTTTAGGCATGCAGAACAGAGAAAAGTGAAATACTCAGAGAAAGAGTTACCAAAAGAAGTGATGAGGCAAGTTCAAAAAACTATGTACGCAACAGCATCACTATGGATGAGAACACTTAAAGTAGCCCTAGAGAGCTGCGAAGAGTTGGGCCCCTTACCTACACAGATATATCTATGTGGTGGTGGTGCACTTCTTCCAGACATTAAAACATCCTTAATGGAGTTTCCCTGGAAAAAATACTTACCAATAGCTGTTGTTCCTAAAATAGATATGTTTACACCTAATCTCTTGGGGGGAGTAACAGATAATAGCGGTAAATTAGAAAACCTTTACGATATTACCCCTGCTTCTCTTGCTAAATTCTTGTATGATATGGAAATGGATAGAAAAACTAAAGATATAAATTGGGAGATATAATAATGGAAGAGAAAATTACTACTTCAAAAATAGTCGTAGAAGAATCAAATGAACTCACCGACTTAGTAAGGAATATTCACAAAAGCAAGGCAGATAGAATTGTTCTAACCTTTACGGAGCCTTCTGATATTCTCATCAGTCCAATTAACCTAAAAGTTCTTCTTGAAACAGCACAAAGAGAAAACAAACTCTTAGTTGCTCAGATAATACAAAATCCTACAGGCATTCGTAATGCAAAATTAGCTGGTCTCAAAGCGGTTGACACCCCATCTAACCCAACAGAGTACGAATGGGAAGAAGCTGAGGAATTAATACTTGAAAAGAAAAAAGAGAAGCTTGAAAGAAAAAAGTTTGTTGAAAGAGCAACTGTCAAAGAAGAGGAAAAAGAGATATTTGAAGAGCCAGAAAGAAACAGTGTTGAAGAACCGAAACCTGAACCTAGGGTAGAGATCAAGAAAGAGAATAGCAGTGAATATTTAGACAAACGAGGCATTAGAAATAGTTCATTCATCTCGATTGATCAAGACATCCCCACTGCAACAAAGGAAGAGAGTGTTAAAAATGAAGAAAGCCCAGTTCCAATTGCTACACCAACTAGAACCAAAAGGTTTAATTTTAAATCTAACCTTCTTAAAAAAGCTAACTCTATAGATAAAAAGAAGCTTCTAAGAACATCCCTAATAATATTTGTTCCATTACTACTTCTCCTTTTAATCAGTGGCTTACTTTATAACAGATTTGGAACATTTGTAAAAATTAAAATATTTGTTGAATCTAAAAGTGTAGAGGTTGATGCTATACTAAGTGGAGATACGAATAGGGAGGAGATTGATTTTGAAAATTCTAAAATACCAATTAAAAGAGAAGAGAAGAGTAAAAGCTTATCAGATACAATCATAGCTACTGGTAAAAAGTATGATGGAGAAAATGCAAAGGGTGAAATTCGTATTATATATTTTAAGGATTGTCCTGAAGAAAATACTGAATCACTCAAAATCCCTGCGGGTACTAACGTTACTAGCTCTGGGGGTAAAAACTACAAACTAAAGAATGCTGTTACAGTAGGGTGCGAAACTTTAGATGTCTCTGGAGTACAAATAGAGGCTTCTACTTTTGGTCCAGAGTACAATCTCAGTACTACAAATAATGCATTTACAATACAAGGTTACTCTTCCAATGATATAAATGTTAGAAACACCTCCCCAATAACAGGGGGAACAAAGGTAGAATTTACTGTGCTCTCTCAAGTAGATATTGATAATGGAGTGGAGGCATTAAGCACAACTGCCATAGAAGAGGTAAAATC
>CAZPFV010000008.1:0-22779 GCA_964585985.1 uncultured Candidatus Saccharibacteria bacterium | reverse complement strand
AATGCATTATTACTATTCTCAATAATATTAATACCTTCAATATCTATAGTGGAAAACTTAACCTTCTTAGGATATCTCTTAGCAAAAGATCTAAGAAAATCTCTTGTCTCTTCCTTGTTCTTAGTAGAACCATCTGAAATACAGATCTCCCAATTGGTATATACCTGATTCGTTATGGAATCTAATGCACTTTGAAGCATCTCTTCCGACTTATTCCATACAGGAAATATTATTGAAAACTTTACATCACCTCTCAGTTTCTTCAAATCACTCTGCATTACACTCTCATTGAGATATATACTCTCAATACTCTTCATCCAATCCCTATACAGCATCCTATTCATCTTTCCCCCATCTCCTCCACTTACTAAAAACCTAAAGAGTTTTTTAAATCCTTTTTTAAAAGTATTACAAACACCATCCTTTTTAAGAAGAGTTTTAAACTGGACTCTATAAATAAGCCTTCTTTTAATCACTCTCTTGGACATCTCGATAAACTTCATATTTTTTAGATTTTACTAAAATATCTATTAGGTTAACATTTAACTATATTAATGATTATACTGCAAGAAATCATTCTTGTGAGCTTTGTTCCTAAACTAAATATAAAAACTCAATATTTTGAAAAGAATTCTTACTATTTCGATAACATTTACTCCTTGCATAAAATCATATATTTTGATTAAATATAATAGTCTCATAAAGACTTCATTATGTTGGTAAGAGGAAAATACTCAAAATTTTTAAGAACAATTTCTTCTACAAAGATTAGAAATAATCTAAGTGTCTTGGCCATTGGGGTAACTTCAGCAATAATATTAATAATTTCATCAATATTATTCACTACTTCTGCAAACGCTGATACTATGCTATATACTTTTACAAATCTTTCTGATTATACTTTTGATACAGATAACATAGAATTCATTTCAGGGAAAGCTCAACTTAAAGTTAGAAATGACTGGTATGATAATTCTTGGACCGAGAGAAAAGCCATAGCTATTAACAATAACAACAATCCTAACATTCTTACTGATTATCAAGTAAAAGTAACCCTCCCCTATAGCAGCTCTATGCAGAATAACTTTCGAGATATAAGGTTCACTGATGAAACCGGTAAAAATCTCTTAGATTATTGGCTAGAAAGCAAAGTTGATTCAAGCCAAGCGATTTTCTGGGTAAAAGTTCCATCAATTCCTGCAAACGACACCTCAACTATTTATGCCTATTACGGGAACCCAGAAGCAATATCAATATCTAATCCTAATAACGTTTTTCTTTTTTTTGACGATGCGGAATCGGGCGATATAAATACCAAATGGGAAGCTGTCTCAGGGACTCCTAGATTCCAATATACCAACACCCTTACTTATAAGGGTAATTGGTTCCAAGATCTTGTCACGAACTATCATGGACCAATGACAACTTATACAGATAGGCATCGCCCAATGGGAATATTTATCCCATCAGAAAGAAAAACTTTTTTTGTCTTTGGTAGCGCTGATCAATATGCTGAAATAGGAGAATATAATCATTTAACTAAATCATTCTCAAATCCAGTAAAAATTGGCTTTATAGGAGAAGATGCCCACAAAAACCCTAGTATCTTTATAGATGATAATGGATATATATATGTGTTCTATGGGTCGCACAACACCACATTGTATACAAGACGTAGTGTTTACCCTTATAACATCTACTCATGGGAAGCGGCAGGCTCTATACCAGGACATACATATCCACAAAGTTGGCAACTTAAGAGTAATGAAATTATACACTTCTACAGAGGAACTGACCGAAGAGGGCATTACAGGATTTCTTATGATAATGCTAGCACTTGGGGAGACCCTGTTAGGTGGATCGACTTTGGAGGGGCTGATGGAGCTAATTGGACATACGCTATGACAATTGCTGAAAATGGTACCTACCCTCGAACAGTACATGCTACTTGGACAATACGAGAAGGGGCTGGATTACCAAGAAGGAATGTATACTATGCAAGGTCTGAAGATGGTGGGTCAACATGGAGAAAATCAGATGGGACACTATATTCCTTACCTATAACTGGAGCTAATGCCGAAAAAATTTTGGACAGTGGAACAAATGAAGTTCAATCAAGTGATTTACAGGTAGACTCCCAAGGAAATGTATATGCCCTATACACGGAGGGATATCAAAATAATTGTATCTGGAAGATTCTTCGGTTAACACGGGCTACACAACAATGGAGTACATTCAATGTCGGAGCCTCTTGTGACCACCAGTTTGATATTGGAGCATTGATTATAAAAGACGATAACGATTTCCGGTTATATCTTCCTTCTGTGCCAGTCCAGCCAGGTGAAGATGGAGGAGACATCGAAGAATGGCAATCTACAAATAAAGGAAGCACATGGACTAAAAGAAAAGACATTACTTCAGGATCAATTTATTCTCATAATTTCATACGATCCATTCATAATTCTGACTCTGATTTTCGTGCCTTTTGGGGGTATGCTGACTCTTCACCTAATGCGCCAGATAGAAGTTCTGTATTATATTACTATGGAAGCAACAGCCCTGTTGCACAACCAATTGCGAAAGGAGCAGGGAACTCAACAATTCTACTTAATGGGGGAGATGAGGAAAATATTATTAGAGCAAAAAATCTAAACCTTACAGATTTTATACTAGAAGCTGATGTCAGGCCTATGCATAGATTAAGTGTGTTAACAACAAGGGTTGATTTAACGGGAAATAACTATTCTTTGAGAGCAACTTATGAGGACTCTCGTATTCATTTGTATGAAAACGATAATTATACAGAATTAGCAAATACTACAAAAAAAGATCATCAGGATTTTCACAAATGGACAGTCAAAATGATTGGAAATAGGATAGATTTCTCCTGGGATGAAACAAATTTATTAAATACTACAGATCCCAACAACAGTATTTCTTCTGGTTCTATTGGTGCAAGAGTTCGAAATGGATCTATAGAAATGGATAACGTAAGAGTCAGAAAATATACCTCAGTTGAACCAACTACTACAATTTCAAAAGAAGTTGGTATATATCCTAATGATAACCCATCCATTACCCCAATACAAAGTAATATTCTCCTATTCGAACAGATTACACAATTCTCAGCAGTTGCAAGCCCAGGAGCTAGATTCCAATTATCTAATAATGGAGGAGAGACATGGTATTGGTATAATAATTTGAGTTGGCAAACAGCTTCTGGGGGTTATGATTTTACAAATACAGGGACAGAGATTGGACATAATATTGCAACTTTTCCAAAGGGAGAAGGTTTTTTTACTTTTAAAGCGTACTTAGGCTCAGACGGTAATACCCCAACAAATATTACTTCCGTTGACTTAATTTATACTACTTTAAAGGATTCCTCTTTAGGAGACCCACCAGAAGCACCTACTCATCTTCTAACAGATAACGAAACAAATCCGGTTAATATAAAGGATACCCCCAATTTCAAGGCCCAATTTAATGATTCTAACTTAGACGACACAGGTACAGAGTATCGTATAGAAGTTAATTCTAATGCTACCTTTACTGGTATTTCACTTTGGGATAGTGGAAGAATTCCTATGAATGCAACACCTAATGGCAGTATGAGTCCAGACCTTCAATATAATGGGAATGATTTAGAAACAGATGGGAAAACATACTATTGGAGAATAAAATTTTGGGATAATACTGGGTTAGAAAGTATATGGTCTAGAGAAGCACAATTTACAATGACTAATACAAATAATTTAAATCCACCTAATTTAAATCCACCCAATCAAAGTACAAGCCCTACAGATACTGTATATACTAATTCAAAATCAACCCTTACTGGAGAAACTGTCCCCAAAACAGCACTATCCAACGATTTAAACAGTAAGATAGTATTTGGGGGGTTACTAATGATATTTGGCTTTAGCATATCTAAAATGGATTTTTCCCCAAGCGGGATTCCAAAAGGATATACAAAGACTAAGAAACGAAGGAAATATTTTGAAAAATCTTTTGAGAAGAATATATTAAAAACCTAAAAAGTCTTCTCATACTTATCTACCATCTCCTCAGGATCCCCTATCTCATAACTCTTATCCTCCTTCAACCACAACACCCTATCAGAATACTTCTTCACACTTGCTAAACCATGAGATACAAACAGAATAGTTTTCTTTCCAACAATATTATCAAAATATGCAAAACACTTCTTCTGGAACTCACCATCACCAACTGCCAAAACCTCATCTAAAACCAAAATATCAGACCTAACCCTAATAGCAATGGAAAATGCCAATCTAACCTGCATACCTGAAGAATACTTCTTTACAGAGAGATCCTCAAACTCCTTAAGCTCTGCAAATTCAAAAACATCATCAACTTGCTCATCTATCTCTTTCTCAGTTAAACCTAAAATAGTACCATTAAGATACACATTCTCCCTCGCACTAAGATCTGGATTAAAACCAACACCCAACTCCAAAAAAGGCACCAACTTACCCTCAACATCTATCTTCCCTCCATCTGGAATATATATTCCAGAAATAAGCTTAAGCAGAGTAGACTTTCCTGCACCATTTGGACCAATGACACTAAAAAATTCACCCTTCTTAACCTCAAAAGAAAGATTATTTATAGCAGTAAAGTTTACAGTCTTCTTCTTAACAAAAGGTCTTACAAATCTCTCCTGCAAAGTATTAGGAGAACCATGCTCTGGAATATTAAATATCTTTGTTAAATTTTCTACTTTAATTGCTAAATTCTCTTCCATATTTTTAAAAATGTTCAGCTATCTTTTTAATATGCTTGTTAAAATACCTTCTCCCAACAATAACAAGAAGTATTGCTACTACAAGCATCAAAAGAAGAAACTTAATATCTGTAACCTTACCAAATATCAAAGCCTCCCTAACTGCCTTAACAAATCTTGCAACAGGATTATAGTATACAATGAACCTATATTTCTCTGGAATCATTTCAATTGGGAAAAATACTGCACTAGCATAGAAAAGAAGTTGTAATACTAACTCCATAATATGTTGTAAATCTCTTACATGAACCAACCAAATACTTGTAAAAAAAGATATGCCATACAGAGTCAGAAACATTGTAAGACCAATGAGTGCAATATATGCCAAACCTAAGAAAGAGATATGAATATTAAGAACTAATGCAACTGCCATCACTATCATTAAGTTAATAGAGAAGTTAATCAATGCCATTGTAAGAGAGCTCGCAACTACAACATCTCTTTTGAAATTTATCTTTATAATTAAGCCTGACCTCTCCATAATGGAGCCCATTCCCCAAATCATTCCCTCATTGAAGAATGTATAAACAATCAAGCCAGAAAGAAGATAAACTGCATATTGCTGAGAAGTTAATCCACTAGCGGCTGCTGAAGTATGTGAGAAAATCATAAAGAGAATCATAAAGAGGAAGAACGGTTTCAAAAGAACCCAAAGAAAACCAAGGATTGAGTCCTTATACCTCATCTTAAATGTCGTCTTTACAAACTGTTTGTACAGATCTATATTATTTGAGCTCATACTTTGCTTTTAAGATATTCCTTTAAAGTTATCTTCTTAGAGTATATCAACTTCCATGTTAACCAATTAGAAAGATACCAAATTGTTTCCCTAATTGCTACCCATACACCCTTTCTTCTTTTTAGACTTCTATATCTATTGCACATATTCATAATATTTCTTTTCCTCATTCCTAATTTCTTAGAAGATGCCATATGATCATGAAGTACATACGAAGTCCCAACATAGTACAATTTATACCCTAAATCCCTTATTCTTAAAGAGAGATCTACATCTTCATAGTACAGAAACATCTCAGGATCGAATCCTTTACTTTTTTCAAACACTTCCCTCTTTACTAGAAATGCTCCTCCCATAATTGCATCTATCTCTTCTACTACATCATATTTTGGATTATCTTCCTCCTTGTCATATCTATCATACGACATAGAGTGCTTATCAACATCGATTCCAGCTGAATTTATTAGCTTTTTACCATTTTTCTGTTTCTTTGAATATAATACCTTTGGACCAACAGCACCAATGTTTTTATCACTTTCCAATACTTTCACCATATTATCCAAAAAGTCCTTAGGAACAGAAACATCATTATTAAGAAAAAGATATGCATCGTAGTTTGGATATTTTTCTACACCCAAATTATTTCCTCTTCCGAAACCTAGATTACTTCCACTCTCCACAACCTTAACCGAGGGAAAATTCTTTTGAAGATACGCAACACTATCGTCAACAGAATCATTATCAACAACTACCACATCAAAATCTCTGTATTGATTCTTTACTACAGAGCTTAAGTTTTTCTTTAATAAATGAACCCCGTTATAGTTCACTATAACAATGAGTATTTTCATTATCTCTCTCTAAAAGATTAATTCAGAAATTATACATTTTAAACCCTTAAAAAACTACTCTCATATATGCTAAAATGGAATATATAACTTAATAAAAAATAATAATGTTTAAATTAAAAGTAAGAAATGTATTAATATCTATACTCTTACTACTCCCTCTCCTAATTACCCCTGCTTATGCAGCTAAAATAGAATCAGACGATTACACATTAAGCAAGGATGCCATTATAGAGGACGACCTATATGTAAATGGAGAATTTGTCACTATCAGTGGAATAGTAGATGGAGACTTAATAATAGTTGGAAACAATATATTAGTAGATGGTACAGTAACAGGAGACCTTTACGCCTTCGGTGAGAACATTAGGGTAACGGGGACAATCTCTGGCCTAGCATGTACACTCGGTTCTAATGTAAACATCTCTGGGACAGTAAGGGACAATGTCTACTTAGCAGCTGCTATTGGAGATATTAGAGGTAATATTGATGGAGATGTATTTGCAGCAACAGGACAACTAAATCTAGAAGGAACAATTACAGATGATGTAAGAGCAGTAACAGGACAGCTCAACTCTACAGCAACAGTAGGTGGAGATTTTCTTTTGGCGGGTGACAACTATACATTAGAGAGAAACGATATTTCTGGTCAATTCTTAACAAGTACTAAAGATATCGAAGAGAAGGAGCAATTAACCTCAGAAGATTTCTTTGGAATTAACTTAGGATTTACACTAGCAACCTTTGTAGGAATGTATATAGTTGGAGTATTACTAATACTTTCTGCACCTGTTAAGACACTACAAATTGAGAAAAAGATTACTACCTCATGGATGGAATTACTTAAAAGCTACGGAGTAGGAATACTCATTATTATAGCAATACCTATACCCATATTTCTCCTCTTAATCTCAATAATTGGATTACCCATTGCATTCTTAATCATGGCAGTACTACTCTTCCTCTCTACATTTGGAACAGTATGGGCAGAATCAGCAATAGGAAATAAAGTTCTTAAACTAGCTAAAGGAAAAGATACAGGAAGATTCTTCTCATTACTAATCGGTAGAAGTATTACTACAGTAGTAAGATTAATACCTATCTTAAGAGGTGTATACAACATCTCTTTAATAGCAATAACTGTAGGCTCTATTACAAGAATGAAGTATGATGGCTTTATGGAAGCTAAGAAAGTAAGTAAAAAGAAGTAAACAAAAAAGGGAGCTATGCTCCCTTTTCCTTTATCTACCCAAAAAGAATTACTCTAGCATCTCATCGATAAGTGATTTAAATGCCTCATATGGATATGCTCCTGCAATTAACCTACCTGTAACATTACCATCCTCGTCTAATACACCAATAACAAAACCTGGAGTACCCATTACACCAGCCTCTGTACCCTCTGCCATTTCCTGATCTATTTGGTCATTATACCTGTTCTCACTCATACAAACGTTGTACTTATTCATATCTACACCTAATCCCTGTGCTATAGTTGCTAACTCATCTGTAGATGCTTTCAGAAATGCCTGTGCATAGAACTCAAAATATTTCTCTCTCCCTGCTAACTCATTAACACATAGTGCAGCATTTGCACTCTGGACTGCAATCTCTCCATGGAAATCCAATGGAAAATTTCTAACTACATATATTATCTTTCCAGTATCTACATAATCAGAAATAATGCTAGGCTTTGTTTCAGTAGCGTGTCTACTACAGTAAGAACATTGCAAATCAGTATACTCAACTAATGCAACCTTAGCCTTTTTCTTGTCCCCTAAGTATGGACTATTCCCAATCACTGTAGTAGCCTCAGGAAATTCTTCCTCGTCAACTGACGGAGTACCCGCCTCTGTTCCTGTATTACCAGCATTACTACTTCCCCCCTTGTTTGTTAAAAATATGGATAGGGAAATTATTAAAGCTGCAACAATAACGACTACTGATATGATAATAGTGTCAAGATTAATAACGAGCTCGTCATTTGTCTCAACCTTTTTTGTAGCTTTCTTTTGCACTTTCTTTGCTTGTGCCATATATATGAAAAAATTAAAATATTAATTATGGGCAATATAAAAGTAATAATATTTGAAAGAAGAATAGATGTCAACTTAGAAGCCCCGTATAAAGAGTCCTTCATACTTCTGTAAAGATTTAATGATACCGTAGATATCATCTGAGTCATCTTTAATTGCATAATCAAACTGGCTCTCTAATTCATTCCATACCGCTATCTGTTTGATAGGGTCATACTTACTCCTACCAAATATATAGTTACTATCATAGTAGCTACTATCAAAAATTGTTGATGGTACTAAATTCCACCCAACTATATTATCAAAATTGTAATCCTCCTTTTCAGCCTCTGTTAACACTGTTACTATGTTAATATCAATAGCTTGGGTAGATACAATTAAGTACACCTTACCCGGCTCTAGATTAAAATCTGACCCACTTATTGCCCCTCCATTGTATGTAACAATTTTACTCCAATTACTGTTTTCAAACGCCCCTACAAGAAGGATTTTACCCTGACCATATTGTATTAATGATTTTGCTGATTCAATCGGTGCCTGAATACTATTCACTACCTCTGAAGCTCTTGAAAAATTAACTCCTACCTTAATTACCATCGTTCTCTTCTTTGCTTTACAATCTCCCTTTGAGACATTATTAAACACCTTACCCTCACAAGTACCTTTCTCTACCAAACCAACCTCTTCCTCACTAAGTAGGCAACACTCTAATTCTGCCTCTGTGACTGTAACCTTACACTCCTGCTTCTTACTTCCACTAACACACTTCCATGAGCTACTTTTACCTGGCTTTGGGAAAGTAACAGTTGATGGCTCAGCATTACCTACCTCACAAAGAGTAACACCATCTGGCCAAGCAGTAACTGAACTAGGGTAGGTTGTAGATCCCGTACCACACTTAGGGGTTGGCGAGGGAGGAGGAGAGGTTAGTACTTCACCAGCGACAGTACATACATTCCCATTTTTAGCCTCCTTAGTAATTTCATTGGGTTTAATATTATAGTTCCATATACATATACAGCCTGCTGCATTTTCACACTCCTTATCCACCTCTGGCTCAATCTTCTTTCCATCATTACCTATTCCAGTAATTGGTAACCACTTCTTATCACCTATTGGTGGATCAGGTGGATCGTCTGGATCAGGCGGATCATCTGGATCAGGTGGGTCAGGTAAATCAGGTAAATCATCTTTTTTAGTACAGCTGTTGTAAGAAGTATTTACAACCGCTGTTGCATAGCTACATGCAGAGGTATTTTTTGCTACAGTAAAAGGCCAAGTAAGTCTAGAGTTTGTAAACCAACCATACACCTGATTTATATCTGAAATATACTCATACCCATACCTTAAATTATCCTTATCACTACACTGACCCTTCCAGTATCTTGCTGCCCACATTATCATCTCTTTAGGGAAATTTAAAACATTCTCATTATCAAATCCACTATCCCATTTACAACTAGAGATATATCCTGGTACTGCAATATTGTTTAGAAAATGTTCAATCTGCTTATCAAAGTTAGCCACTGGAACAGGAGAGTATCCATGAATACCGAAGTCTTCGATGATACTGTCATATGCATAATTGCTACCACCTGACTCATGCGCCCATATTGTCATTACGAAAGCAGGATTAATACCGTATTTTAAAGATCTACAATATACATCCTCATAACAAGCTTCAGGGTATCCACCCATTAAACAAGCACCAGTCCACCTATTTATAATATCAACAGTTTTTGCCTTACTAGGAGGATATGGGGAACTATTAATTGTAACCCCTATTTTGCAGTTTGCCCCACTAGCAGCAAATACTTTAGGTAGTAATGCATCAGAGAGCTTAGCTTTTAACTCCTGTGGTGTGACATATGTAGAGTACTGTATTGCCGTGTACTCTTTACCCTTAGAATCAAAAGCGTATGTACCATGATACTGAGTATCAAACATATGCTTCTCACCCTCCATTTCAACAAGGATTAAACTCCTATCACTTCCATTTCCATTCTCAATATCTGGATACTCTATCTCATCGGGTATTACAGTAGTTTGAAAAACCAAATCCTTATCCCACTCATACCCATTTGAAGATATTTTAAATTGATACTGTGTATCAGGCTTTAGCCCCTCTATATGTACTGCATACACCCTATTTTCATTAATATGATCTACATAGTAATTGAGGCCCTCTGCTTCATTAAACAGTTTTGAATCTGATAGCTCCTTGTAGTGAAGCCTCTGTATGGAGTCTAGGGAACTTTTCCAATATACCCATGCATCAGATATTGTAACATCTGTAATCTGAATATCTAATGGCTTTTGAGCCAATATCTTTTGGTATGAAAGATTTAGATGGAAAAAATATCCTACACACGCTACAAGAAATATGCTAATTACAACAAGTAGATCAAATCTGGTTCTGTTTTGTTTCTTCTTACTCATCTAGGGATATGATAGCAAGAAAGGGAAGATATTGGAACATATCATGTTACTTTTACTCTATATTATTCAGATGATAGAATATGGAGATGGAGATATCTGCTAGAAGAAAAAAGAAAAGATACAACCCCTTACCACTAATATCTCTTTTAGTAATAGTTGGGGTATCAATATTCTTCATTATTCAAACCAAAAGTAAGAAAGAAAATGACACCCCTCCTGTGCAGGATATTGATATTGAAGAAGAGGGAATAGAGGAAGAAGTTACTCCTGCAGGCCCACACTACGAAGAGTTACTCCCTGAGATAGGGGGGCAACAGGCATATATTGTTGTACCTACTAAAATTGATAAAAAGAATCCTCCCACCGTTATTCTCTACAGTCACGGCTCAAATACGCAGGTTACTCAGAATATGGAGGAACCTTTTATGAAAGATTTACAGATGTATGGAGTACTTTTTACACAGCATAATTATATATTTGCAGCCTCCAACCAACACGGCGTTAATTGGGGCAATACTGCCTCTATACAAGACACTCTTAACCTAAAAGTGTGGATAGAGGAGAATTACAGTGTAAAAGATAGGGTACATTTGCTTGGTTTTAGTATGGGTGGTTTACCTACAATGAATTTTGCTACAACATACCCCGAAATTATTGAGAAAATTGCCTTACTTGCACCTACAACCAAATCTTCTGACTGGAATCAATCAAGGGCTGATACATTAAAAGATATGGATTTAAAATTATGGCATGGGAACAAAGATGTAAATGTCCCTTACTCATACTCTGCTTCTTTTGTTAAAAAGATGTCTGGTTACGGAGTATATATAGAGTTTGTTACTTTAGAAGATAAAGGACACTTTGATATTGATACAGAGTACGCGGAAGACATATTACACTTTTTTAATAGTTAGAACTCTTTTAATAGCTCTTCTGTTAGAAGCTCCATTTCCTCTTTTGATAGCTTCATTCTATAATCTGCCTCACTAAACACTTTAGTATCATCATATATTGGCTTAATATGTATATGAATATGAGGGATTTCCTGTCCTGCCCTTTTACCGTTATTCTGATTTATTAATATCCCCTCTGGGTGATACTTATCGTTTAAGACCTGTGATATCTTTCTTACAGCCCTACTCATTTCTAAGTATAGCTCTTCAGGGATATCAAGAATATTTTCATAATGCTCCTTTGGGATTACTATCGTATGCCCTTTACTTAGTGGATTAATATCTAAGAAAGAGAGTATATGCTCATTTTCATATATCTTGTATGAGGGTATATCTCCTTTAATAATTTTACAGAATATACAATCTTCCACCTTTTTATAAATGATAAATTATTATTTTACTCCAATATGTTAATTTCTCGATGTTCGTTTTAAGGTAATCTAAACTTACAAACCCTATATCTTCTAAACCCTGCTCATCTACATGTACATCTGTACCATCTAAATCAAATATATATACAAAGCCTACATGTACTTCATTTACAGGATTCTCATCTTCAATATATGTTAATCCTAGATATGTTTTTTTTAATATCTTACTATTTAGAGCTACCTCTTCATGTAACTCTCGCTCCAGTGCTGCTTCTAATATGTCTTCACCATTTTTCATATCAATTTCCTCAATATTCCCCCCTATTGGTAAGGAACAAAGAGAATTTAATCTATTTTCATTTTTCTTAACCTGTCTATGTAGGTAATATTTATCTTTGTACCTAAGAATTACTTGAGCGATAATTTGCTTATACTGGGGATCTGATTCTAAATCTTTTCTTACTCTAAATTCGCTCTCCTTTCTCAACAGGGATAGATAGCTCTCTTTTTTAGATGTCATTAATCCATTCCATTTCTCATCTTTAAAAAGAGTATCTCCTTTAATGCATAGAATTTTACTATTCATAATGTTTACCCCTCCATTACAATAGCGACAACAGGACAAACATCGTGAGCCTCTCTCACCTTTGCTTCTAACTCCTTAGGTATTTCCTTATCTTGATACTCTTTTTTAACATCAACTGTTCCATCATCTTTCATTTCGAATACTTCTGGACATACAGCTACACATGAGCCACAGGAGACACATTTTGAATGATCTATGGATACTTTCATTAATATATATGGGATATCAATTTAAATACCTTTCATTGTTTCAAATATGTCTTAATATTGCAACTGCTGGAGTATGGAATTGTGTGTACACACAACTCCATGCAGTGGAGTATCCTCACACCGCCCAACAGTTTTGACTAAAGAAAAAACTTTTTCTTTAGTACTTTGTACTAGCGATCCACTAGTACAAGGGTTACTGGGCAATATGTAAAGAACGAAAAACCGGCTTGGTGGCCGGTTATAATTCGTTATTAAACGCAAGGTTTATCTATCTAAATCTGCCTACAGTATAGCACATTTTGACCCAAATGTCAAGTAACTACGCTCTAAATCTAACAAATCCATTCCCAACGATATCAAATGAATACTCCTCAGCAAGATCGGAAAGAAGAATTCCATTACTATGTAAAAGCTCACTAGGTTTACTTCCTCCCTCTAAAGCAAGGGCAATATCTTCTTGCTCAATTCCTAAGACTTCACTAAGCATAGTGACCATCTTATTACCACTACGATCATTGGGAGTGTAGTGTGGCATTTTTAACTTTATCTCTTCTTCTTGGAAGTCGAAGATTGATTTGGTTGTAAGCTGGGTAAGAGAATAGCCTACTATTACAGGTTTAAGTGCACCTAAAAATGCGATTCCTAGTACAGATACACATATTGCTACAAAGGCTAACATTTTTTTCTTATTATTCATTATAAAAGGTTGTGACAATTTAAATGTATATGTAATGTTATCGTATACTTACACAGAAAGTACAGTAAAATATAGTTATAACTAAGTTATATACATCATTAATCCACACTATATTGCGAAAATATGGTGAAAAACGATAAAAGAGAGAATAGCTATAAGTCGTATAACATAAAAACGTTATACAACAGGAGAGGAATCGGGGTGACTCGACTTGAACGAGCGACCTCTTGCACCCCATGCAAGCATTCTAGCCATCTGAACTACACCCCGTAAGACAATTATACTACATTTTCTAGAGATCTATCTCCATAATTACTAAATTAGGACTCTGTGAAGCACTTAGCTTAAATGGTTTCTTGTTACTTATACCACTAAATGTATAGATAGACTCTTCGTTAGCTCTCACAATTGAAAGGGTAACCCCACTTGGTAACTTAATTGTTTTGCTCCATGATGACACTTTGTCTTGCTCTAATGAAGGGAATGTAACAATTAAAAGACCTTCATCATCATACTTAGCATTCACATCAGGGATAGGGTTAGATGCACCACTTGATACTTCAAAAGTGAATTTTAATACTCCAGAGGCATATACAAAGGAATACTCCGTTATTTTTGCCCCCTGTTCAGAGGTAACCCCCTCTATTCTCTGCTCCTGCGAGGAGAACTCACTACTTCCGAAATCTATTGAAGGTGGTGTATATTTTGTATCATATGATACCTGTACTGCAAAAATCCACTCACCATCACCAATATCTTGAATATCTACTTTAAACAGATTATTACCTAATACTCCGATATCATACGCCCTTGTTGTATCTGAATCTGTTACAACCCTATTTAATCCAGTAATAGCTCCTTTATCAATGACAATGCCCTTACTATGCGTAATACTTGTACTATCTTTAAATATATTAGTAAGAGATACTCTGTATACACCCTTTGTTAAAATTGGCTCTACTGTAAAAAGAGGTCGTGTTGCACCCTCTTGGCTAGAAGACATCTCAAATCGGAATTCATGATAATCCTCTCCTTCAGTAAGCTGTATATCATCAATTGAGTACTCATACTCTGAGGATTCCCCTACTACCTGTTTTGTTTTTCCAAAATCCTCTAGATTAGCTAAATTCTCATCCTCTTTCACCTCCTCCTGTTGCGTATCATTTCCTGCATCTGGATCTGTATCCTCTTTTTTAGTACACCCTGTAAGTAACAGAGAGCTAGCTATGATAACAAGGAGGTATATATACCAATGTTTTTTCATGTTAATATGTATAAATTAATATATATTAATACTATCATATTAAATAATTGGATTAAAACATTAACTTTTTTCCTCAGTAATGATAAATTATATATATGGTAAAAGAGATAAATATTTCGGATAAGAAAGAGAAAGAGGTCGTAGAAGAAGTAAAAGATGCTCCAAGTAGTATAGCGCCTACAACAGTAGAGAAAGAAAAGAAAAAGATAAAGATCCCTAAACCAAAGAAGCTTACTTTGATACTAATAGCTGTGGCAGTACTGCTACTTGTTGGGATAGCGCTTTTCTACTATTTCGGAATATACAAAGCCAAACCGTACAGTAAACCCTCAGACATAATAAATTTAAATAACGGATATATACTCTCTTTTAAAAAGAGTCTCTTACCTACTTCAGTACCAATACCTAAGCCCAAAGAGCCTAAAACAGAGGTTAGTCCCATTAATGGATTACTGTTTACTAAGACAGAAATAAAGGAATTAGAAAAAAGAAGACCTGTTGCTGTGATGATTAACAATCATAGTGATGCTAGGCCTCAATCTGGACTTAATAGTGCAGATGTTGTTTTTGAGGCTTTAGCAGAAAGTGGGATTACAAGATTTTTAGCAATATTTTGGAGTGAGGCACCAAAGAAGGTCGGCCCTATCAGAAGTGCTCGGCAATACTATCTAGAATGGCTCTCTGCATATGACCCTCTCTTTATCTATGATGGCTGTGCAGAAACAACTAATCCTAAAACTGATGCTTGTGGCAATGTGTATGCTTACAATATTAAAAAAATTGCAACAGTTGGAGCATGGAGATGGAATGATGGCAGACGCTACGCTCCACACAATGAATACTCCTCTCTCTTTACCGCTTGGGAGTACGCTCAAGGTAAAAAATGGGATGGTATGCCAGATATTAAAGCATGGGAATTTAAGGGAGATGCCTCCACTGATGACAGAGGTCAGAAGAGCAAAGTGAAGATACAGTTTCATGAAAGGCTAAGCAATTCTGGTATGTATGACTCTGTTTGGAGTTATGACAACAAAACAAATACCTACCTAAAAGAAACAGGGGGAAGAGTACATATAGATCAGGAGAGTGGTGCTCAAGTCTATGCAAAAAATCTAGTAATGCAAGAAGTTGAATACGCCCCTGCCTATGATGATAAGGGGAGAATAATATTAACTACAATCGGAGAGGGAGAGGCAACCTACTTTATAGATGGAAAAGTATCTAAGGGAAGATGGAAGAAAAATGCAAGAACTGACAGAACCGTATACTACAACAGTAACAATGAAGAGGTCGAATTTAACAGAGGTAGAGTATGGATTTCAGTAATTGCTCGCTCTGTTGGAAAATTTGATATAATTGAGCAATAAATTGCCCCACGGTCTAAGAGCTAGATTTTAGGCCCATTTAATATATTAGTAAAAAGGGGAAATGCTTAAGAGTTTGTTCATATCAAAAGTTAGAATCAGAATACTATCTAAATACATGGAGGATATTAACAAGTCATACCATGTAAGAGGCCTTGTTAGAGAGTTAGGAGAGGAAATTAATGCTGTAAGAAGAGAGTTACTCAGTTTAAAAAAGGCTGGTCTTCTTACCTCTAAGAAAGATGGCAACAAAATTATGTATTCAATAAATAGGGAGTGCTCAATACTGTGGGATTTAAGAGCTATCTTTTTCAAAGAATCTGATACAGGGAAACTGCTTTATGAGAAATTTCTCCCTATCGAAGGCATTAAGGTCGTAATTATTACAGAGGCATTTCTTAAAGGCAGGTACGCTGAAAAAAGTGATATCGATATGCTCTTCATTGGAGATATTAAAATGAGAGAGCTTTCTACAACAATCAGCAGCTTAGAGAAAGAGTTGAGTAAATCTATTAGATACGCAGTTATGAAATCTGAGGATTTTGATTTTGGTAAAAGAAAAGGTGATCCCATCCTTACTAACCTGTTAACGAATGATAAGCTCATACTAATCGGTAAAGACTCAGACCTACTGTAATGAAAAAGATAAAAATTAAAAAAATCAAGTTCAAAAAAAGTAACCTTAAAGGAGCTTTTAACTACATAATTAACATTCTAATTAGCTCCGTAATAGTAGCTTTGGTATTAATATCCTTACCACTTACTGAGAAATTTACCTCCTCTGCATCTTATGACTTACTGAATAAGAGTAGTCTGTATTGGTCAAAAGAATATATATTAGAGATTAATAAAGAAGAAAGTAAAAATATTAAAGCAGAGACAGAAGAGATTAGATCAGTAATTCAAAAGAGATTGAGAAAGGTAGGGGTAGAGCAATCTAATGTTGTTGTGTATGAGCAAGATGATAATCAGTATATTAGAGTAGAGGTTCAAACCTCAAAGGAGAAAGAGGTAGTAGAGAACCTAATTAAATCTCCCTTTATGATTAATATTGTAACTCGAAAAGATGATGTAAATTACGAAGATGAAGAGAATCCCTTAACTCCATATCTTGAAGAGAACTATAACAAAACAGATTTCAGTAGAGATTCTTTTAGGAATGTATATATTACTAAGCTTAAAAACTCTGCAGGTGAATACTCCTACTTTGGGATATACAAAACATGGCCATGGCAAAAAGAATGGAATACTTTCATGGAAGAGAATGCAGGACAAATTGTTGGTGTTAGTATAGATGGCTTTGTAACCCCCGTTCAGATAAATGCAGGAGACGCAACATTTGCACCCTCCATATCTGTAAGTGAAGAGAAGTATGCAAAGCTTATGGATATTCTCTACAACTCTGGAGTCGTACCGCTTACCTATTCAGTAATAGCAGAGGAAGATACCGTTGTAGATATCGCTGAAATAGATTACATCAAACTTACACAAGGCATCTTGGTCGCTATCCTTTTCATATATCTCTATTTACTTATTGTTGAAAAAACTAAAAAAAGTACACTACTACTATCTGCAATCTCTAGCATTATTACCGTTGCAGCATGGATTGCATATTTAAAGATATCAAAGACACCTGTTGATATTTTTCTTCTAGCTACTGAGGTTATTACAATAATTGTTATGATAAGGGTCATCACAGAAAATATTGAATCTAGAATAAATACAACAATCTTAATTACTGCTGTATGTATTCTAAGCACTTTACTAGGTAGTGGATACGTTAAAATGTTTGGTAATGATATGCTCCTTTTGATAATTTTGAGTAATCTCTCTCTGATACTATCCTCTTACTATATAACTAATGTAAAGAAATTATTAAAGATATGAACTTAATAAATACTGTATTTAACAATTGGAGTAAGTATGAATTAAATATGGAGCTACTCCTCATTATCTCAATACTCATCGTATCTTTGATAGCAGTATATCTCTTTACAAAAAGTAAGAAATTTCTCTTACTCTGCCTCTTATCATTACTACTGCTACTTTTCTTTAACACCACAGGCCTCTTTCTAGCTAATTTAATACTTCAAGTAGAGATCTCTGAAGTATTTAGGATAGTACCAATACTCTCTATGCTCCTTCTACTGTCCAATCTAGGCCCCCTTATTGGCTTCTATACATCAAAGATTAAAGCCAAAAGCTTCAATATAGCTTCTGTTAGAAAGGAGTATCTCTCTGATTCCAAGAAACAAACACTCTTCCTTGTCCTTCTGGGCATCTGTACACTACTATTTCTCTCCCCTAAGACAGAGGTTGTTGTTACTGTTTCCCTACTATCAACGATATCAACAATTTGGTTCACATACTGGATATCTAAATACATCCTCAAATGATAGATTACAAAGGTCCCATTATCGTTATTGCTGGACCAACAGCTTCAGGAAAATCCAATATTGCAATAAAGGTGGCTAAAAAAGTAAACGGTTATATTATTAATGCTGATTCTAGACAGGTATACAAAGAGTTAAATATTGGTACAGCAAAACCTAAATTTGATAAGAAGATTTCAGAGGGTGTGTATATGTTAGATGGTATTAAACATATTCTCTATGATTTTGTAGATCCAAAAGAGAAGTTCTCAATATTTGAATATCAAAATTTAGTAAATACTTACTTAAATAATGAAAGTGGTATTCCAATCCTAGTAGGTGGTACAGGTTTGTATATAGATAGTGTGATATTCAATTACAAGCTAAAGAGAAAAAACAGCAGCACAAACCTTAAAGATATGAATATTGCCCAATTACAAAAACTTGCTAAAGATTCTCTCTCTGATATGAATGAAAGCGACAGAAAGAACAAGCATAGGCTAATTAGAACAATTGCAAGAGGAGGGACAACCAAAGAGAGGGGAACAGAACTAAATGGAATATATTTTGTTATTGATATTGAGAAAGAGATACTTAAAAAAAGGGTTAAAGAAAGGATTGAGAGAATGTTTAAAGAGGGTCTACTAGAAGAGAATAGCTCTCTTTTAAAAAAAGGATATACCTATAAGGACAAAGGAATGAATAGTATTGGATATATTGAGTTTAAAGAGTACTATGAGAAAAAAATCTCTATAGAGGAGGTAAAAGAGGAAATATTTAAAAATACAATGAAGTATATAAAGAGGCAGAGGACATGGTTTAAAAGAAACAGCAGTAGTATATGGACAGATAACGAGGAAGAGATTGTTACTCAGGCTTCAAACTTTGTCTTAAAGGTATAGGCACCATCCTTACCCTCTATCAGATACAAAGTATCTAATGTAAATTGAATTTTCTCTAGCTTCAACTGTTTGGATACCCTCGCAACCTCAATACATATATTCCTATACTCTTCTTTCGAAAGATCTTTACTAACTCTCCCTATTGTAAGATGAGGCATAAAGATTGAACTATCTTTTTCTCCTACATTCTTCCTTATCTCCAAAAGCAACTCTCTTAATTGATCTCCTCCCTCTTTTAAATCAAGATAAATTAGTTCTTTATAGTTTCTTAAAAACCCAACCTTAAGGCTATTAAAAGAAGCGTTTATCTTTTTTAATTCTATTTTTGATATTTTTTTCTTTAATATCACTTGATTTAGGTATGAGTATTTCTCTCCTAGGTAGTAAAGAGTAATGTGGTATGTGTTGGGCTTAACCCACCTAACAGGGATATCTAAATCATTAAAAATGATCTCTGCCTCCTTAAGAACCTTTTTAATTTCGTAATTAGTTTTTCTATCAGGAACGAAACCAAGAAAATAACTCATACTATTTTACTTCTATCTTATCTACTCCGATATACTTTCTTAATACCTCTGGAATTAAAATACTTCCATCTTCTTGTTGATATGTTTCTACTAATGCGACCATTAATCTACTAGTTGCCAAACCTGATGCATTAAGTGTATGTAAATACTCAATCTTGCTACCATCACTTGTTCTGTACCTCATATTCCCTCTTCTTGATTGATACTCGCGAGTGTTAGAAATAGAGCTTACTTCATAGTACTGGCCTACTGCTGGTAGCCATACTTCAATATCGTATGTCCTTGCAGCAGGAGCTGCACAGTCTCCCGCAGCTAACTTACTTACTCTGTAGTGCAAACCTAAGCCCTCTACTACCCTCTGCGCCTTCTGTACTAACTCTTCGAATGCTTCATCAGATTTCTCTTTAACTGTATATTGATACATCTCTACTTTGTTAAATTGGTGAATTCTAATTAATCCTCTTTCATTTGCCCTATAACTTCCTGCCTCTTTTCGATAGCAAGGGGTATATGAGAAATATTTCTTAGGTAAATCTTTCTCTTCAAGAATCTCTCCCCTAAAAAGATTGTCCAAGCTTGTCTCGGAGGTAGGGATAAGGAATTGCTTGCTACCTTCTAACCAATATACATCATCTCTAAATTTAGGTAACTGCCCTGCCGTATATCCAGATTCCTCTCCTACAATATGTGGAGGAAGAATCATTTCATAACCATCTTTAATATGCTCATCAATGAAGTAATTAATTAAAGCCCACTCTAACCTTGCTCCTAATCCTGTATACATTGCGAAATTGTTTCCCGATATTTTTGTAGCTCTTTCAAAATCAAAAAGATTTAGAGATGTACCCAACTGGACATGGTCCTTTATCTCAAAATCTAATTTAGGCTTCTCACCTACTACTTTAATAACTTCGTTGGCCTCTTTACCACCTGCAACCAAATCATCATCTGGAATATTGGGTAATACCTCTACTAGAGAGATTAAATCAGAGTCTAGTTTACTTACCTGTAATTCTAACTCTTTAACGTTAGATGATAGCTGTTTTAAATTTGCAACCAATTGGAGAAATTCTTCCGAGCCTTTTTGAGTCTCTGCCATTTTCTTGTTAAAACTATTTTGCTGTGCCCTTTTCTCCTCAAACTCTTTTAGGGCTTCTTTCCTCTTATTAAAAATCTCTATTATTTCATCTAGGTGCATATCCTCTATCTCCATCCTTTTTGACAGAGCCATCTCAATTTCTTGCTTATTTTCTACTATCCTTTTTATATCTATCATCTCTTCTTTATTATATGTTATCTGTTCTCCATTATATTCTGTAAATATTCTGTTATCAATACAAAATCTGATATACTTTATATATATGAAGAAAGAGTACAAGAAGTTAGAAAAATTGATACAAAGCTCTAATGATATTTTAATAATAACGCACAAGGGACCCGATTTTGATGCTTTTGCGAGCTCTTTAATTTTGAAGAAATATATTAATCAGTATTATCCTAAAAAGAGTGTTACTTTTAGGACAAGGCAGTTCCCTACTCAAAAGATTCCCTTTATGGATGACATTACCATCTCTCAAACGATAGATACACAACAAGAGGATTTAGTCATTATTATGGATGCTGTAAACTGGGATATGTGTGTATTAAAAGGGGATACAATACAAATTACTCAAGCAAAGGTTGCTATTGTAGATCATCACCTAAGTGAGGGAATAGAGGCAGAGGTACTCATTAACAATCAGATGAGCTCCGCTACAGAGCAGGTTCTAGATTTTTGCCAAGCAGTAAGAGGAAAGAAATATGTAATTACTGCTGAGATATCGACGTTGGGGCAGATAGGGATTATATATGATACTGGTAGGTTTGCGTATGATAATGCTACTCCTGATACATATAGGTTAATGGCAAAATTAAGAGAGATATATCCATTAGATTTACAAGATTTTGAATTTAAGAGCTCTAAGTTTCCCTCTGAATCTCTTTTGCCAATGAAGGTATATATCGGGAATCTTCATATTGTTAATGATATGGCGTATTCATATCTTAAGAAGAGTGATATTAATAATCTTAAGTTAACAAAAATAGGTATTAATGCTGCACAGGAGTTTGTTAGAGATAAAATTATAAGATATATTCAGGGAGTTCATTGGGGCTTTATAGTAAAGCCCTCTTTTACAGCAGAGAATGAATGGAGGGTATCATTTAGAAGCAGGAAGGGATATCAAGAGGTATCTGCTATTGCAGAGTCACTTAACGGTGGTGGACATCAGTATGCTTCTGCTTGTAATGTAACTGCCAATGATGGTGAACAGGCCGCTAATATTGTACTTGATGCAATTAACAAACATCTCAGAGCTACTCCTTCTTCATCTCCTTCTCCAACTCCTTCACCTTCCACATAAAGATACGACTTTTGTCTTGAGGATTTGGATAATCAATCGCAAAGCTGAATGCTTTCTCTAATATTACTCTCGGTTTCTCTTTCGCCCATTTGATGTACATAGTAGCTCTTTTTTTGTCTCCTAATTTCCCTGCGAGCCTAAGGCCGTAGTACTGATACTCCTTGGACATGTATTTATGCTTATCATTAAGGATGACTTTCTTTTTTGAATAAGGGGTAGTATCAAAAAGCTCTCCTTGTTCTTTTTCCTCTTCTTTCTCTTTT
>CAZPFV010000007.1:0-23196 GCA_964585985.1 uncultured Candidatus Saccharibacteria bacterium | reverse complement strand
ACTATTGCTTGATTTTCTAACTTTTCAAAAGCATCACCTGCCTCTCCCCATGCCTCTCTAGTAGCCATATCCTGAGACTGGTTTAGTATTAATTGAGCTCTTTTAACATCTACACCGAAATGTTTAGCTAATGTCCTTACCGTTCTTCCTGCAGGAGCACTCTCTATTACTGCTTGAACTTCCTTCATATCATATGCATATGCTCTCTGTACTAAATTAGAAGCAGTAGCTTCATTAGATAGCTTCTCTGCATTCTCTTCAAGTTTTATCACCTTCTTTTCTAAATCTTCCCATGAGTGAATAATGGCATTTACCTCTTCGTTCCAGTCATCATAACTTTCATAATCCTTTGCATTAACTAATACATTATCTGTCTTGTATCTTAGTACCATATACTCCTTAGAGATATTTAATGTATCCTCATATACAATCTGATCTATACTTTTTCCCCTAGAGAGAAAAAATCCTACAATAGATATTATGAGAATACCTAAGAGGAGGAGAAGGATATTTCTTTTAGACATAGTGTTGCTAAAAAATTTAAATATATTTATTTTATATAAATATTATACCATTCAAATAGTGAGAATAGTTTATACTACCCTCTTAATAATCTCATTTGTTTTAGAAAGCAAAATCTTAGATTTATATTTCTTTTGTAAAATGTCTAAGTAAGAATGCAAATCTAAATTAACATCTATTTCTAAAAATTCTCTATTTCTAATTATATAATCTTGATACTCTTTTATACTCTCAGACAGTTTTGGCTCTAGCTCATTCACATTCTTCACTACACCGAAAATATCCCCATATTTATTCAGTAACTTCTGTGCGGTTACAGACCCTATACCTGGAACCCCTTTGATATTATCACTACTATCACCTTTTAAAGATATATAATCAATATATTGAGAAGGCATTATATTATACTTACCAAGAACATCCTTTTCATTCATAATCTTTGGTTTCCCCTGAACTTCTTTTATTATAAAGACATCTTCACTTACTAATTGTATAAAGTCATTATCAGCAGAGGAAACATATTTCTCACTACCTGGGAAATACACATTAGATGCTAGGGTTCCAATAATATCATCTGCCTCACAGTTAGGATCTTCAATCACTGGAACTTCCACAACTTCTAGTAGCTCTTTTATAATTGACAACTGTTGAAACATTGCATCATCATAACTACCTCGATTACTTTTGTACTCTGGAACCTCTTTCTTCTTTTTAATACTCCCTGTTTCAGAATCAAATACAACAACAAGATTTTCTGGTTCCAAATTTTCTACAACTCTTCTTATGAAAGCAAAGAAACCATATACAGCATTTCCTTGTCTACCATCAGGAAGTTCTATTACTGAAGGAAGACCGTAATATGCACGAAAGAGATAATTGAAACCATCTATTATTAAGGTTTTTTCATTCATAATAACTCTTTGTACTCTAACCCAATACCAAGATACTACTTAAATTCTTTCTTAAACTCATCTTGACCTTTGATAATATCTTTAGGCAATCTATTATAAAACAAAGGAAGAAACTATTTTTCTCTTTTAATTTTTTTTGATAAGAATTTGAAAATATAAGTTATAATTGAAAGAAATATAAAGCCATAACCAATTGGTAATAAATAAAAATGTTCATTTAAAATACCATCAGGATCTATATTTTCTGGCAATATCCCCTTTAATATTAACAATAGAACTCCTATTATTAACAATATTAAACTCAATTTATCTTTACAAATTTTTATTTTTTCTTTCATAAATAAGAAAAATCAAATTATTAAGACATCATACACATTATTGCTAAGGAGGTTAGACTAATAACTATTTACAATCTTCACTAGTAAAACTCAGAAGAATCTCCTCTCTTGTCTCTTTAATGGTATAGAGATACTCTAAATCAATTCCATTATCTAAAAGATTTTTTGTACTGCTATCACCACAAATAACATCAATCATATGCTCTTTTGTAAGCTCTTCAGATATCTCTATATCTCCTAAATTTGAAATCTCATAATGATAGCGCATAGCATTTCCCTCAGCAGTTACATCAGTCCATACTACTTGCTCATTAAACTGAAGAGGAAAATCATATGAACTCTTTAAAGAATCAACTACTTTCTGTATATCTGAATCAGATATATCAGAAGACATATAATTTGCATCGAGAGTATATGCCAAGAAAGCGAGAATTAATGATAATACCGCTATTACAATCCAACCAACCTTCTTAATCTTATACTCTTTGCCTACCAAAGACCCTTTATATTCTTCATTTTTCAGTAATTTGTTGTACTTGATATATGCATAAATCATATATATTAAACCGAATAGCCCAATAAACCCACCAGCAGACCATACTACTGCTGAAAAAATTATAATTATTACAAGCAGAATTGTAATATATGTTTTAATCTTTTCATCATAGACACTCTTTATCCTATTTCCTAAAACTACAAACAGAAACCCAACCAACAGAGAGAGGAATAATCCAGTAAAGTCTGTTTTCAAATCTAAGACATCTATATTTAGTATCTGTAGAAGGAAAACTAGTAGATTTAAGATAATTGTAAACCACCCAAGAGCATTTGTTATAATTCCTATCGATTTCACCTGCTTCTCTATTTGCTCAATACTTAACGACTCTTTTTCGATGTTTTTTACATTCATAATTCATAGATTTCTATCTTAAATATTCCATTATTTTTTTCAATAATATATTCAAATATTAGCATATTAGAAGATACAACAGAAAGGGATTTTAGGTTTAAATTTGAAAGGGAGAAGCATGGGCTATTATTAGATGTAGAGGATTGTACCCAAAAAGGAGATTTGCCTAATCCCATTTAATCAAAATCCTTTCCTACGGGAAAAGATAATTCTCTATTTCATATTGCTCCACATGTTTAGCCAAGGAAAAATCTCATTTCCGTGCTTATACAGAGGTAAGGATTCTACCCTATAATCATTGAAGTGCTCAAGTGGAACCTCCCCCCTATTAATAGCCTTCAATGTATCTAACATCTCTTCAAAATGCCCCATTGAACTTTTCTGCATGTAACTAGACCTTATTTGCTCGTTTGAGGACCCTGCAGGTGATAGTCTAGTAGGATTTACATTATAACCAAAGTATTTTTCATAAAGGAGAAACAACTCTAAATACTTTTCAGAGAGCTGTAAAACCTTCCAGACCCTATCCATACCACCTATTAAAACACCACTTGCTAACTCCTCATCTCTCAATCGGCCTGAACTATGACGAGTACACACTGGTACAGAAGTGTAGTATTCTGTTTTTTCATTGTTAGGAAATATTCTTAATAAGTGCTGACTATTTATCTCTCCAAGATAGAGCTGTGAGATGACATGTGTCTCACTTCGACTATCCCAATACATACATATACTACCCCACTTCTCACTCTCTATCTCCCCTTTTTTGTTAGTATAATCTATTCTAATCTCAGTTCCATGGCTCTCTCCACCAACGATCTCTAGTTGATGGTCCTCTTTAAATGCATTAGCAATTAAAGCCTCTACCTCTTCCTTACTAATTTCTGGGCTAGTTGAGTTAATACTTTCTCTCTCGGACATAATCTGCTATTAATAACTTATAGTATTCTATTGTATCCCTTTCGCAATATTAATACAACCCTCTACCTTTCACTACCAACTCTTTTATGCTAAAATCCTTTTAATAACATACCCTTTTATCACATACTAAAATGATAAATACACCAAAAACAGAGAAAAAAGGAACATGGATAGTTAAAACAGTTGATAAAATAATTGAAACCTTCCCTAATAGGGAGGTATATACACTTGCAGCAGGCATAACCCCATCTGGAGTTGTACACTTTGGCAACTTTAGAGATGTAATGACCTCTATTCCATTACTTGAAGAATTTACAAAAAGAGGATTGAAATCTAAATTGCTTTTCTCTTGGGATGATTATGACAGATTTAGAAAAATACCTAAAGGAGTACCTCAATCTTTTGAACAGTACATCGGTATGCCACTCACTGCAGTACCTGATCCTACTGGTAAGACAGAATCATACGCTAGACACTTTCAAATAGAGTTTGAGGAGGCAATGAAAATGTTAGGCATTGATTTAGAGTTTCACTATCAAACACAGGAGTACAAATCTGGAAGGTATGATGAACTTATGCTTCATGCAATAGAGCATAGAGAGGAGATTGCAAAAATCTTACTCTCTTTGATGAGTGATAAAGGTAAAGAGGAGAAAGGTATAAATGAAGAGGAGTATATTAAAGAGTATTATCCCATTTCACTCTACTCCACCTTTACAGGCAAGGATAATACTAAAATTTTAGGGTGTGACGGATACAATATTACATACCTTTGTCAGGATACAAAGAAAGAAGAAACTGTCGATTTCAGAGAGAGTAAGAATGTTAAATTACAATGGAAAATAGATTGGCCGATGAGATGGAAAATAGAGGATGTCGTATTTGAACCAGGGGGACACGATCACGCATCTCCTGGGGGTAGCTTTGATGCATCAAGTAGGATAGCAAAAGTGGTGTTTGATATAGAGCCACCAATATTTGTAGGATATGCCTTTATAGGTGTCAGAGGCTTAGATGCTAAAATGTCTAGCTCAAGTGGCTTAGCAATCTCCCCAAGTGATCTACTAAACATATACCAACCAAATTTACTCAAATGGCTTTATCTTAGAAAAAATCCTAATCAAACATTCCAATTAGCATTTGATTCTGAAATATTTAGACAGTACGATGAATATGATAGAGAATTCCCTACTCAACCACCAGCAATACCTTTTAGACAGGCAGTATCTTTCGGAGACATACTACAGTGGAATACAGATGAGGTAAAAAACCTTCTAGAAAGGGTTGGTCTAGAGTACAATCCTACCTCTATAGAGGAGAGGTTAGAAAAAGCAAAATATTGGCTAGAGAAGTACAACCCAGAGGAAATGATTCAAATTAGAGATGAGCTAAATGAAGAGTATATTTCTACTATGGATACAGAAGGTAAAGAGATGGTTAAAAAATTACGAGAGTATATCTCTAGTAAAGAGCAGTTAGATATAGAGGAACTTACATATACTCTGTATGAAATTCCTAAGAAAGAGGGTATTACAGATAAAAAGGAAATTTCAAATAGACAAAAAAAATATTACCAAGATCTGTACAATCTATTAATATCAAAAAACAAAGGACCAAGATTGGCAACTTTTCTTTGTGCACTAAATAAAGAGAAAATCCTAGAGTTATTAGATATTTAATTATCAATTTCTAAATCATCTAATCGAACTCTTTCAGCTGTTTACCTATTATCCCAATAATGATGATCTTTTTACTGGAAACTTTGAAACACAAACTTTACTATCTCCTTTAACTCCTCCTCAGAGACCCTTTTCTCTGGATTGGCAGAGAATTTCAAATCCTTAGTAATAGATTCTACTGTTCTACCATCTTCTAATCTTTCCCTATTTGCGTATCTGTCTAAACTATGTTCACGTAATTGCCTATTTTTACCTACTAACACAGTTTTAAATACTTCAGGATCAGCTCTTCTTACCTCTTCTAATGTTAAAACCATACCTGCAACTTTAAAAGTAGTAATTAGCATAGCTCTATCCCACTCTTCAGGAATTATTATATACAATTCCTCCTCAAGATATCTTCTTTTCTCCTCATCATACTTCTCTAAAGTACTAGTTTCTCCACCTCCTTTATACGGAGGTAATTCGTTTGGTAACATTATTTCAGAAAAATCCCTTTCAGTGATGAATTCATTTGTACCCTCCCTCTCTCTTGACTCAATATTTCCTTCGAAGCTCATATCTTTATAACATGATAATTTAGTACCCCCATTATATCACCTAATTGCCATATTTTCAGTAACCAACAATATTTCCGTGGCAATGATTACTCGATAGGATCAGGCATTATAATTCAACCGTAGCATTACTTGTGAAAAAAGGAGAGAATTATACACTTACTCCCCTCTAAAAGTTATTTAGATTTTTGCTCTTCTAACCACTGATTTCGAAAGCTATTAAACTCTCTCTCTTGATCATCGAAATCTTTTATACCAATATCCCAACTATCTCTTCCCTCTCTAAAAAGAACCCTCTTCTCTGGTATTTGGACATCTACTTTACTTAATATAGGGTCTATAAGTATCCACCCTTTTGTTTCATCATATATTCTTGCATAAGCATGACCACTGTAACTTTTTCCTCCTCTTTCTAACCACTCTTTTGTAATTACCTCAACATACACAGCAGGGATACCACAACCCCTTGCGAATGCCAAAAATATTATTGCCGAATCTATGCACCCAGTAACATATCCATCCTGCAATATTTTATCAGCATCTCTTTTTCTAAAAACCTCCCTATCAAAATCCCTTAATGTTACCAGCGTAGGACCCATATTTAAAATTTTTTCAACTTTCTCAAGAGTTGTACCCTGTATTTCATCTACAATTTTTTGTATCTCTGGAGTAATTTCTGTTTGAGAACCAGATATCTTGTACTTCTCAATCTCACTAGCCCCTTCTTCAAATTCAATCATATCTTTCTATTAATAAATCTTATTCAAGAACTTTCATAACAGCATTATATTTATCCTCTACCATCTCCTTGGCTTCAGGTATCATCTTTGCATAACTCTCACTAAATTTTTTCCTAAGTTTTTCCTTACCTTCTTCTACATTAGAACCTAAATCTTTGTATACAAAGTAGAACATATCTGGAATATTTCTAAAATGTGCCATAGCATCTGCAGAGGCTAAACATTTTGCTTCTATTGTTTTCTGAGGAATACCTGCACTACCCCTATGAGAAATAATACAATCTTCAATTAAGAGGATCTTTTTAGGTTCATATTTTAGATCGCTTAACAGCTTTTGTGCATATTTAGCCCCTTCTATATGATGATTTTCATTTAAGCCATCTATTCTTGCTATATCATGCAACAAGGCGGCTATTTCAACCACTTCAATATCTGCATTTAGTTTCTTTGCTAAAATCCTAGCATACTCAACAACATATTTAACATGAGTTTCATACATATCCATACCTTCAGCATCATCTCTTTCTTGATATTTCTTTATTACATGTTTTCTAATATCTTCAACAATATCCATATGGCAATATACATTAAATAAATAAGTATTAAAAGTAGTTATCCGTATTTATTACTTCATTTCCAAGTTCTAAGTTCCCTCCTACAAACAGATTCTGAATTTTGATATGATGTATTAATAAGATAATTCTTCATTCAAAAAATGAAAAAATTTCTCCTAATATTGTTCATTATCCTCATAATATTTGTTGGCATAGCAGCCTATCTTGGATTTATACCAGGACTTTCAAATACTTTTGTTAAACGTGTAGATTTAGGTATAGAAAATGATCCTCAGCTTGATATAGATTTAATGAATAAAGTAGGATTACAACTTAACATCCCTGAGGAGGAGTTCCCCACTGACAAAGAGATTATATATGAAGGAGAATTAGAAATAGAGGAGTCACTAACATCCGAACAAGTCACATCTATACTTAATAGAGTAAGAAAGGAATATGCTAATGTCCCATTTTCTAATGTACAGATTAGGATTAATGATGATGGTACTTCTGAAGCATCTTTTGATTTAGATATACAAACTACCATAAATGAGGCAAAGAAATTAGGATATACGGATGAACAGATAGAGCAAGGGAAACGGTATTTAGGTGTTTTAGGTGATTCAGTATATATTTACACCAAGCTGTCATTTAAAATAGTGGATAATGAACTAGCTGTAGAACCACATGTATTTAGGATACAGAATTTTAATGTACCAACCAATATTACAAAAATGGTAGCAGATGTTGGAAGTGATGCTATTGAAAATAGGCTATCTAAGGTTACCAATTTAGATATTAAATCACTAGAACAGGAAGGAAACAAACTCAATTTCTCTGGAACAATCCCTCAGTCCGTAAATATATAGTGTTGTTACTAGAATTAGTTTTTCGTTTTCTAATATCTTTGACATACAGTATGGGGGTGCAAGCATGGGTATAATATGCGGTATATATGGTATTAGTATAAGGTCGATTATACTACTTTCTCTTCATTGATATCTCGGATTACATATACATCTCTATTCCCATAATCTCTCTGGATACTGCCCCCTATCAAGTAAGTTTTTTAATTTCTCTCTCACTATTGGTCCGTCCTCTGGGTATGTTACTCCAAACCACTGAGATGGTGTATCTAATACTTTCATAGCAATCTCCCCCTGTTGTATTAGATTACTTAGTTGTGTGGGTAAGAGATACTCTCCTGTTAATTCATCACTGTTCTTTTTAAGAAATTCACTAAAACCTTTCTCAAACTTATCAAAAGCAGAAGGATGAATACAGAACATATTCATAGATATGGGAGTATTATCCATTAGCTTATTCATAGATTTACCATCCCATGTGACACCGTTAATACTTTCCTGTTCATCTCTTTTTAAATCGAATGTTTCCTCTATGCTTACTAGATATCCCTCTTTAGTAGTACATACACCTCTTTTAACTCCCCCTGCATCACTCAATACATTCTCTAATCTATATGCCGGTATTGCATAGGTAGTTTCATTACATTCATTCTTTAGAAATTCACTAGCTATTCTGTATGATTCTCTTCCATAGAAATCATCTCCATTTATTATTAAAAAAGGCTCAGTGAGTTTCTCTTTAGCTACTAATAATGCGTGACCTGTACCCCAAGGTTTTACCCTCTCAGGATTAAGTGTATACCAACTCGGTAACATATCTACAGTTTGAAAGCAGTAATCTATCTCTATCTTACCCTCATACTTACTTAAGAAGAGCTCTTTAAATACCTCTTCCATATCTGGCCTTATTACAAATACCACTTTACTAAACCCTGCTTCTATTGAATCATATATGGAGTAATCTATTAAGGTCTCACCATTAGGACCAAACCCTTCCATCTGTTTTAATCCCCCATATCTACTTCCCATTCCAGCTGCTAGTACAAAGAGAGATATTTTGTTATTCATATATACAGAAAGTAAGTTTACTACCTCATTATATTCTAAAGATTTTCACAATCATTTAGGAAGTTATAATATGCTCCCTCGAATATTCAAATATACTCTACCATGGTCTCTATTAAAACTAACCTTTACTAAATAGCCATCCTCTTCCCAACTCATTAATTGATCTTCTAGAGCATAATTAGGCTTATCTTTATACAAAGCTGCATACTTAGATAGCAATACACCAAACTCATCTACATCATCTTTACCATCATCATCCTGATCTCCACTATCTATCACTGTATAGTACTTAGTGTACTCTGTTTGTCCCCCTAACTGATTAAGCAAACCGTATGAATTCTCATGCTCTACAAACATACTATCCTCCTCGAAAAGCTCTGGGAATGTATCAAAATATTTATTCTCTTTCGTAAATTCATCATTAGGTAGATATACCTGTACATATGCAGTATTGTCATCTTCATCATAAGCATAATGGGCAGCACTTACTCTGTACTTTCCTATATACCCTTTTACCATACTTGAGCTACCATAATCCTCATCATACTGCTTGTCAAAAAGTTTACTGTAGTAGTCCAAGAGTTCTTCCTGAGTAGCATCAGTAAGAAAAACAACATTGTAGTAGATGAAGTTTGTATTCTCAAAATATGATGTGTTTCTAGGATCGAAATTTATATAATATTTGCTTGATTCCACCCTTGTTATTTTATACAAAGGTACTTCCTTTAGAGGGTATGTATCTAATAGATAATCAATTTCAGAGCCATTTACACTTTCACTCTTCTTTCCTTCTGTCCCTCCTGTTCCTTCAGAATTCCTTTTAGAATTCATGTAAAAGAAAGCTAGAGCGAGAATTAAGATTAATATTACTACTCCTATTATTATCTTTGTTCTGTTTTTCATCTCTTCTATAATTAATTAATTCCTTCATTATATTATATACCTATGCATATTTGCTAGAGCATACTTTCTATCTATTAATATCTCTCCTATGAAACCTACTCTGTTCGAAGAGCTACAACAGCATCCTTGTTCGCAGCCATCCTCGCAGGAATATAACCACCAATAACTGTTAGAAGAGTACTCAGCCCTAAAAGGATAGCAGCATGATCTAGCTGAAGATCTGCAACATTTGAAAGTCCTGTCACATTATAAAGAATCATATTTGCAGGAATAGTTAACAACCATGCAGTAACAAGACCAAGAACCCCAGATAGAACCCCTATAATAAAAGTTTCCGCATTAAAGACACGAGCAATATCTTTTTTCCTTGCTCCCAAGGATTTTAAAATTCCAATCTCTTTTGTTCGCTCCAAAACAGAAATATAGGTAATAATACTAATCATAATTAAGCTAACAATCAATGATGTGGCTGCAAATACAACAAGCACAAGAGTTATTGCATCTATAATAGAGCCTGTTAAAGTAGTAACCTGTTCTGCCAAATCCATGTAGAGGATTGTATCTTCCGTCTCCTTATCTTCATTATAACTTGCAAGATAGGTTGTAACCTCCTCTTTCTCATCAAAACCATTTGGATAAATCATCATCATAAAAGGTACTGTATTTCCACCAAGATATGAAAGAAGTGAATTCTTTTCCTCCTCTGTTACAGGTTCTCTTGTAATAATGTTAAAATCACTCTCTTTCTGTGCTTTTACAATACTTGAATCCATTGCATTAGAGATAATCATTTGGAGAAGATCATCACCATATACAATACCAGGTGCAAGCAAAGAGAAATTGGCTTCTTCCTTCTGTCGTAGGACACCTACTACAGAAAGAGTTAAGCTATCTTTACTATCATACATTTTTTGTAAATCTTTGTTTGGAATATATGTTCCAAATTCAGTTCGGATGTAAGAATCATTGTTATCAACTAATTTAAAATCTAAACCCACGAAATCATCAAAAGGAATAGAATCAACATCATCTGTCTGAAAACCTAGTGCATTTAAAACTGGAACACTTACCCTGTTTTTACTATCCACAACTAACACAAGCTCTGTTGGTGATGTCGGATATTTACCTTGAAGTAAATCGTAATTCTTCTCTAGATAGCTCCCATTACTCTCATCAAGCATCGCAGGGTATGAGGAGAGCCCTATTCCATCCATTTGAGTGATTGCATTACCTGTAGCTTCACTAGGCATGGCACTTCCAAAACTTACAGGGAGGACAGTTCCATCAACATTGCGCAGGAGATTCATATTAACAAGTCTCATATAACCGATACTACTAGCAAGAGATGGGTCAATATTATTCACAAATTCTATATACTCTTCAGTAATAATATTATCATGGAGAAAAGTATTTTCAGAGGGATCATATACAAAAAGTTTGTCTGTATCTATGAACTCCTCCATTGCTGTTGATTGAAAACGTTCTGCAATTCCTTGAATCTCCTCAGGATTGATACTCCCTGACTGTTGAGAAATAATAATAGGGAAATCAGCCATTACATCTCTCTGAAATTCATCAATATTGTTCTGAAAACCTGTAGAAAGACTTAAAATCAAAGCAATACCAATAATACCAATACTTGATGCAAACGCTGTTAAAAAGGTTCTACCTTTCTTTGTCTCAATATTATTTAAAGATAGATTAAGTGCAGAGAGAAAGCTCATACTAGTCTTCTTTAGTTTAAAGCCCTCTCGATTAGAGCGCTCCTTGTAAGGATTAGAATCAGATGTTATTTTCCCATCTTGAAAACGAACAATTCTATCTGCATATTTTTCAGCTATATTCGAATTATGAGTAACCATAATAACTAGTTTTTCCTCCGCTATCTCATGAATTAAGTCCATAATTTTTTGACCTGTTCTACTATCAAGAGCTCCTGTAGGTTCATCACAAAGTAGTATTTCTGGATTGTTAACAAGCGCTCTTGCAATTGCAACACGTTGCATCTCTCCTCCAGAGAGTTGATTAGGATTCTTGTTTACATGCTTTTTTAATCCCACTTTCTCTAGTGCAGCGAGAGCCCTTTCTCGTTTCTCTCCTTTAGGAACACCTGATAGGGTCATTCCCATTTCGACATTTGCAATAACACTTAGGTGTGAAATTAAGTTGTAATTTTGAAATACAAAACCAATTGAATTATTACGATATGCATCCCAATCACTATCTGTAAAATCTTTAGTGCTCTTACCTTTAATAATGAGATCGCCTGAATCGTAGCGATCAAGTCCCCCTATTATATTAAGACAGGTTGTTTTTCCTGAACCACTAGATCCTAGTATTGCGACAAATTCTTTTTGACGAAAGGTAACACTTATATCATTTAATGCATGAGTTTCAACCTCACCTGTTTGATATGTTTTTTTAATTCTTTTTAGCTCTAACATTTTGGATATTTCTTGTTATTAATATAAAGTGGGGACGGATATCTCCCGAAGTTAATAATACCTATTATCATATTTAAAAACAACTATTATTTGAATTAGATATAGACTCTTTATATAGTATAGTTAAATATGAATTATCAAGAGATAAATAAAGAAAATATATTTAAATGGGAAGACACATTAAAATATCTAGTTACTGTATTAAATAGTAATAGTATCCCCTACTACCTCTCTTCATCAGGTTTAAATTATGTACTTAGTAAAGAGATATACCCATATGATATAGATCTATTTATGTCTTCTGAGGATGTAAAGAAGGCTTTTGAACTACTTAAAGAATATACAATCTCTGATATACATAAATGGGAAAACAGATATATTGAATTTCAAGGTATATATAATGGTATTCCTTTTGAGATATGTGAATGGGAAGAAGAAAGAAAAGTAAAAGAAATCAGATACAAAGATTTTGAGATAATGATTCCTACTTAGCTATATAGCAATAACATTACTGTATATGAAATGGTAGATATAGATGAATGGAAAAAGATAGGTGAAGGTTTTAGGAGTAAATCATATATTTCAAATGATGGATATATCCTTCTTGAGGGAGTAAATGAGAAATCTTTTGAAACATATGTGAAGGATAAGAGGATATTAGATTTTCTTTCGGATAAGATTACCTCTACTAATATTCCTAAGGATATTGAACTTATACCCCCATCCCATGATACTTTAGAATTTGGAGGAGAGAGATACAAGGGTATAGAGGGGAGAGTTTTAGATATAGATAATATCCACTCCTATAATCTAGATAGTATAGCTAAAGATTTAGCATCTTTTCTTAATGAGTTACATAGTATAGATATTTATGAATTTAATAAAGATTTTAAAAAAGAGGAATATATAAAGAATGAGAAAGAGGTTGTGGATAGGAATATCAATCTTCTTGTTGATTATTTTGATAAGAGGAAACTCTATGATTGGAGAGATAGTTATTTTAATCTATTAGATAATATTAAGAGGTTTACAGTAATACATGGGGATTTTTGGTATGAGAATTATATAATTTCCAGTGATGGAAATAGGTTAGGAGGTGTTATAGATTTTGAGAATTGTGATATTGGAATTCCTGTTATGGATTTTGTTCCTCTTCTTTATATTAGCAAAGAGTTTTTTAAAAAGGTTTTAAGTTTTTATAATTTTTCTAATAGTTTTGAGAAAGATATTAATATTTTTTCACAGAGGAGAGAGATTATTAGTTATGAGTATATAACTATGTATTGTGATTTAGATGAACAGAGAGAACAGAGAGAGAAGATAGAGTAACTAGAGATAGGAATGTAGAGAAGATATTTAGAGAAGCTAAAATCCCTCTTCTTAGAATTGCAGAAACGGATAGTATTAATGAAGAATATGTAAAAGCAGAGATATCTAAATATCTATAACATATACATATCATATTTACTCTGATACAATTATTATGCTTAAGATATGAAAAAATATAAATTAAAAAAGAAAGAAGAAAAATATGATTTCAGAAGAATTAAAATCAATTATTGATAAGCTCAATGATAAAGGAAAAATGAATTTCCTTCCTGCAACAACAGAAGAAAAAATCTCTAAATTCGAAGAAGAAAAAAATATTCGATTACCAGAAAAATACAAAGAATGGTTACTGTTCTCAGATGGTGGTGAACTTTTCTTACCAGCAGGAATTCAATTATATGGTATTGAGAATATGCCCTTAATTGATATTGACAATGATAATAGACCTACTGATGAATACATTGTTATTGGTGCATTAGCAAATGGTGACCCAATTCTATGTGAGAAAGTAGGGGAGAAGATTTCTATCTATAATCAAGAAGCAGGAAGAATTGAAAATGATGAGGTATATCCTGATTTTATAGCTTTCTTAAATGGCCTGGATGATTTACTTGGCATAGAAGGTTAATTCTATATCTAGAAGAATAATAAAATCTAAATACCAATTGTTTCTGTCAGTAACCCCTCATACTATCCTCAATCAAACGATTAGTAGATACTCCCTTAGATCTTAGTAACTTAGCTACAGAGTCAATAACAGATGGTGAACCTGACATATAGTAATATGCTTGGTTACCATACTCCTTAACAAGTATTGTAAGCCTCTCCTCTACCCCTTCCCTAGATGATACTAAGTACAATGACATAGATGGGTTCTTCTCTACAATTGCCTTAATCTCATCTCCAAAAAGATGATAATCCGAAGAAGAATATACAATATGAATAGCTCTTCTACTATCATTAGCTAACTCTTTAACCAAAGCACGAATAGGAGTAATACCCACTCCCCCAGCAAACATTACAATCGGAGATTGCTCATCTCTAATACGAAACCACCCAAATGCACCCTGTACTGATACAGAATCTCCAGAATTAAGAGAAAGTAATACCCTCTTAAAAGCACTCACCTCCTTACCAGTTCTTGTACCAAAGAGTAAAATACCTTCCTCTGATATAGATGCAATTGAAAAGATCCTAAACTCTCCCTTAATCTCCTCATGATTAGGTAAACGAAGCATAACATGCTCTCCTGCATTCCAAGAGAAACCTTCAGAAGGTTTAAGTGCAATTGTGTAATACTCTCCATGAGGATTATCAACAGAAACAACAGTAGCCTCTGTTTTCTGTGTCATTCCTTTAAGATAGCGAATATTTTTAAGAAATTTCCAAACTGTTTTTAAGATATCCATATATCTTTTCTCTAATATTAGTTACTCTCTAGGAGATTTTAACCTTTTAGAAGTACTAAAACAAACTAGATTGCACAATACCCTCAGAATGATTTCCTCTCCCTCCCTTATCAAAACCCTCATATGGAAAAGAGGGTAAAGAGTAATGAGGATTTCTTTTTCTTACAATTGGAAGAAGAAGATTCTTGTTGCTACTGTAAAATTCATTAAGACCCTTAATATACTCTATCTCTGTTTCATAACCATCCTTACTCCCATACTCCATATGTATCCTTCTTAACATACTAGGACTAACATATGAGAATCTAACCAACCTATCTATCTCCTTAGCTATTACTCTCAAATCCTCCTCAAGTAAAGAACTTCTGTTAAGCTTCCTAAGTTTCTTCTCCACAAGACCTGGAAGACTTACCCTATCATATACTACTTCCCATGCATTTAAAGAAAATCTCATCTTTCCCTCTAAATTCATCGTAACATTATTTAGTACCGCAATTTTTGTTAAAAATATTTGTAAAAGTTTCACCTTATCTGGTTTTTTAAAGTCATATCCCGTTTTGTAATCTATAATTTCAATTGGAGTATTAGGGAAATCACTAGGAATCCGTACCTCATCAGGAATAGATATTAACTGCATATTTCTATCACCAAAATCAATATTTGTAATCAACATCCCCTCATTCATCACCATTACTCTCTCTGGGTTAAGCTCTTTCTTAAAATCCATTCTTCCTTTCGCAAAATCTCTCAATATTTTTTCTTCTAACCTTTGATCTTCCCAAACCTTTTGAATATAGCTAGGGGTTATTGTTTTGTACTCATCCTCTTTAACAGAGAAGTCGTGACCATTTAGCCTCCATACCTTCCAAAAGTTCTCCGCTGTCACCTCTCCGTACTCTGCAGAGGCTATCTCCAATATTCTATTCAAAGCATAGTAGTAGTCATAGTCCTTGTAAGGAAATGTCGCATAGAAATCAGGCATATCGGGTATTCTACCAAGAGAGTTACACCTATCAAAAAGCTGTGTGAAATACTGAAGATAGTGTATCTGAGTACCATAAATTGAAGCTTCTACATTCTTTAAGAGATGCTCATCACCCATTTCAAGTTTACCCCTTTGTGAACGAATGGTTTCTAGAACTTTTGTTCCAACCGAATCCTTACTTTGAGCTTCATACAAAGGAGCTAAGGTCTCAAGGTGTGATATGGAGATTCTGCTTCCCTCCTCTTTAACCTCCTCCTGGATAGGATCTTCCAAAGGTGGTCCACCATCTAACCACCATACTTCTTTTTGAGTCCCTTCGTTCATATGTATATATGTTGAAATTACGCCCTATTCTATTACATTTACAGAAAGATATCCACATTCTACCTAGGTACTAAGTTTGGTAGAATATGAATAATGACAATTGAGATAGAAGTAAAAACAAGTAAGGAGAAAGCATTAATTTTTCCCTTACTGCTTAGAGGTGCTATAATGACTAGATTTTTATACCCATACATATGAAAGAGAAAGAAACCAATATATTTAAGCTACTTTACTTCATATACAAGAAGTTTTATGTAGAGACAAATTACAAATGGCAGATATGGTCTCTGTTCATCTTAACATTTCTTAGAAACATATACCCATTGGTATACAGCTATATATTAGGATTGATAATAGATGCTGTTACTACTGGATATAATAGTGGAGCCACTTTCGAGTCTCTACATTCAATCATTATAGTTGCCGTTATATTCTCTCTCTCATGGGTAATTATCAGCAATCTCTTTAAATATATGGATACAATAATTAACCTATGGAGACCGTATCTAGAGGATGAGGTATACCTGAAAAAATATATTAAGATAGAGCCGAAGGCATATGAAAACCCTGGATTTGCCAACAAAAAGAGTTCTCTAAATTGGAATAGTTGGATGATTACCAATGCATTGTCCGATATAATTCAAATCCTTGCAGCTATTCCAGCTATCATCATCTCTTTCTGGTCAATATATCTGGTAGTACCAATCTTTCCCTTTCTAGGACTTCTTGCTGTCATCCCTACTGCTTTGATTATAAAGAAGTTTGGAAAAAAGATTTGGAATATATGGTCAGACAATGGAGAGGAGAAAATCAAATATTCTAGCTATAGATCTATACTCTGGGGAACAAATTTTGAAAGTCTTCAAGAGGTATATATTTTTAAATATGGTAAATTCCTCATAGATAAGGCAACGGCGATTAACAAAAAATTTACTACTAAGTTACAAAAAAACCATAAACAAAGATATACATGGACCCTATTCACAGATTTTCTCTCTGCAGCAATGACTATTTTTGTTTTAATATACTCCATTAAGCTTGTTTTTGATGGACAGCTTTCCATTGGTATGCTTACTTTTGTACTCTCAGCATATAGGCAATTTACAGGTGATATGGAGCTCGCTCTTTACAGAAGTTCCATACTCCTGGGGAACAAGAAACTTCTCAGTACCTTTCACTCTGTTTTAAATTGGGAAAATACCATAGTAAATGGAGAAACAAAACTTAAGGAAACAGATAGTGGCCTCTCCATTGAATTTAAGAATGTATGGTTTAAATATGACAGAAGTAAGGTATGGGTTGTAAAAGATCTTAGTTTCTCTGTAAACAAGGACGATGATATTGCTCTTGTAGGAAAGAATGGTGCAGGAAAAACTACTTTAATTAAATTACTTTTAAGAATATATGATCCTCAAAAAGGAAAGATATTAATTAATGGTATTGATATTAAGGAGTTAGATTTGGATGACTACTATAAAATGGTTGGAATACTTTCTCAATCTTTTAATAAGCTTCACATCACTGCTTCAGATAATATACGCATTGGAGATGTTAGGAATAGGAAGAAAGATGATATTGTTTTCGCAGCAAAAAAGGCTGATATTCATACATATATTTCTTCTCTTCCAAAGAAATATGATACTTTCATGTCTAGAGAGATTAAGGATGGTATGCAACTTTCTGGAGGTCAGTGGCAGAAACTAGCTATTGCAAGGGCATTCTTTAGAGATGCTAAGTTATTGATTCTTGATGAACCTACTAGCTCTGTAGATAGTATTTCAGAAGAGAAGATTTTCGAAAATCTAAGAAAGAATGCTGATCATATGACAACCTTTATTGTTTCTCATAGGTTTGCTACTGTTCGCAAGGCCGCTAGAATACTTGTTGTAGATAATGGAAAGATAGTGGAGGATGGTAATCATAAAGAGCTTATGAGTAAAGCTGGTTTGTATAGTCAGATGTATAACAAGCAGGTCGGAGCAAAAAGTTAAAGCAAGCATCTTTAAATCACCCTTCTATTCTCTTTACTTTAACTTTAGAATACCTAACTGTAATAAATCAACTTCTTTCCTTTCATACTCCGTACCACTCGCAGATATCCTACGTTCTTGGATATACAAAATCCCTGTTTCCCTATCAATAGATTCAATAGTATAACCAATATCCTCCTCTTCCTGAGAACCTGAAAAAGCTCCAACTACACTAGTTATCTTACCACTCTCAAGATTTAATACACTAATTCCATTAACTAATTCAACATGAGAACCAATAACACCACAATCTTGATAAATTAAATGATTATCATCCCACAAAATCTCGTTAGGAACAAAATTAGATGGAATACTACAAAATGACTTTGAAACATACCCATTCTCATTCAAAATGTATGTACCTCTTTCATTGCCAGTACCGTAATCAAGTAAAAGATATGTAATACCTAATTCCGAATAATTATGCTCTATCACTACGGGAGTAGAGAAGCTATTGTTAAAATATAGCCCTCTAGCAATTATTTCTTTTACCTCTCCACCATCCTGATAAACTACCTTCACATCTGCCTCGCATTCCCGACAAGATTCATCTGTTTCATCATAATCACCCTCTAGAACCTCTAAGATCTCTACATAGTTTTCAAATTCTTCATCTACTTTCTCTTCTACTAGCATCTCTTCCTCTACCCTTTCCTCTACCTCCTGTTTAGCAACATACTGTGTGTATATATAATAATATCCCCCTACTCCAATAATAAAGAGTAATAGCACAAAAGCTATCGCTATAAATATATTATTCTTTCCCTTTTTAGGTAAAAGAGGGCTACCCTCCTGCTCCTTCGGATTAAACTCTTTCGCCTCTGTTTCCTTAATTAAGTCAACCAAAGGTTTTTTCTCTTCTCCCATAATATTTTATGATTAGATTAATAGATAATTATATCATACTTAATAGAAGAGAAAAAAGATAGAGGGGGAGTTAGGAATGAGATATTGTTACAAAAATTGTTAAATCATAATCAAAAAATTATTTCTTCCAAATAGGATTCTTTGATTCTATGTGTCTCTCACATAGCCCCTTTACTGTGACATCCTGATTCTCCCATATCTCTCTTAGAGAAGCTCCTGCATGCACATTACCCAATACTTCTTCTCTACAAGGCATACAATTTACAATATCTCCATTAGCTAAGACTCCAAAAGTTATAATACCTGCAAAACATTTATCAAAGTCACTATACAAATATTCACCATGTACAAATGACAAAGGACTCTTTTCTCCAACCATAATATCAATCTTCTGTTCACTCCAAAATCTTTCCCGAAATTCATATATCCTCTTATATGTTTCTTCGGAAATTGACAACCCATTTACAACCGCATTTTCACAATACAGTAGAGGATTAATCCTCCATTTTACTTTACTGCTATAAGCAGTAACTAAATCTGCAAGGAAGTCCAAGGAGGAGATGTTTGCATCATGAATTGTAGAAGTGATATAGAGTTCAGCAAAATTTTCTTGAACTAAGAGTTCAATATTCTCCATTACTCTTCTAAATTGGCCCTCCTCACCCCTTTGCTCTTTATGGCTAGTATAATCACCGTCTAAACTTATCGTTATTGCACCACATCCCAATTCCTTCAGCTTTGGTATATTTTCATTATTTAACAAAATACCATTAGTTGCTAATGACCAATTAAACCTTTTCTCACAGAGATACTTCGCAATTTCCCAGAATGAAGGATGCAGGAGAGGTTCACCACCTGTAATTGCAATTCCAACTCCTTTACCCCATTCACCTTCTATCTCTTTTAGGATTGATTTAATATCAGTAAAGGGAAGAATTGCATCTCTAGAGCATTGAGGGATATAGCAATGTTTACAGTATAGATTGCAAGAGGTATTTATTTCTAAAAAAAATGTCTCAAGATTATGTTGTTTTGCAGTAATATTTGCTCTCCAATCATTAAACAGTGTATCTAATGTTCTTGACATACTTTGATTTTAGCATATATTATAAACATATAAGTACTTATTAAAATTTTAAAAGGGAGAGAAGAAATGAAAATTAATAGGATAAAATCGATTTTATCTACAGCGTTAATTTCCTCTGTTGCTATGTTAATAAGTGCAACATCAGCAAACGCTCAAATATCAGTTGAGGATATGCCACTGATTGGATATATTATCTCACCAGAAGAACGATTTGCCATGATATTAAATTCCCTCCTAAAATGGATCTTTATTCCAGTTGCTTCTGTTATTGTAGTTGTTCTCATTATTAAAGCAATAAGGGGAAAAGGAGAGAAAAAAGGTAAGGAGAATAACAAGGCTCCCAAGGCAAGTAAAAAGAAATCCTAAGTACACCCTCCAATCCATCTATAATCTGCATTATATAACTCCAAGAATCTTCCAAATGGATCTTGCCAATAGATAATTGGATAACTCTTCTCAGGAGCATTGTTGGAAAGCCATTAGAACCCTCGACACCCTCCAATCCATCTGTAATCTGCATTATATAACGCCATGAATCTTCCAAATGGATCTTGCCAATAAATAATTGGATAACTCTTCTCATAAACCTCGTACTCAGGAGCATCTTTGGAATGCCCATTTTCAACATACACGTCATAGTAAAACTGGAGAGATGCATCTTTTCTGTCTTTTTTCTGATATACACTGTCCCCATTAGAGAATTTCCCGATTTTTTCAAACATACTAAGGGGGGCTCTAGAGAAGTCCAACCCTTCATCATCAAAACAGTATCTACTACCGTAGTCATAAATATTAGTTACTGTTTCCCCCGTATTGGTTACAAAGGATAAGGATAAGTTTAAGCTTATTCCCTCTCCCTTTTCCATTTCTACAAAAGGAGGAACAAGGTTAAGAGAAGAGTATGTTCCATCATTATTCCTAATATAATGGCTACCTAAGTCATTAGTTCCTCTGTAGTATATATTAACATCACCTACTTGATCTACTATCTCAACAAAGCCATTTATGAAAACGAAATTCTCTCGATATAAATACCTATTCCCGTTATCACTCTTGAATTCCTCATTATCCTCCTTAAGAATATCAGGTACAAAGGCATCCTTAACTCCAATCAAATGTTGAAAAAGCTCTTTCTCTGGATAAAAATCTTCAAATACACGATCATCAAGGAGAGTATAAGGACCAGGGACAGTATACAAAACATAACCAAGGGATTCACTCTCACTATATATTATCCGGTCATATGGGTACTTACCTATGGAGTCGCTCTTTAATAGATAGTAATCATACCCAACTAAGCTTTTCCCAGAAGATAGGATTGTGCCAGAAATAACTTCTCCGTTTTTAGAGGTTACCTGTACAGGATTTCCACTAGCAAAGAAATAAAATCTTTTCTCAATAGGCTCTGGTTCATCGAAAAATTCAATCTCAAAATCTTCTACTTCCAATATATTGTCAATCTCTTCCTCTCTCTCTATGGAATCGTAAGTTATATCATCAGTATCATCAGAATACTCAATGTAACAACTACTCTCAAGAAAACAAATAAGTACATTAGTAATGATTATTATGAGGATACATACAAACAAGATTATAATTAGTACCTTATTTTCCTTAAAAAACTCTGTAATTTTATCTTTCATACCGAATAATAATAACTTATATAATAATTGATACCTAAATTTGAGAGGAAAAGCAATAGATTGTATATTCAACTAAAGAGGAGACTTACTAGAATCCCTTAATACTCAATTTGCTATCTCCTTCTCTAACATCCTACAATACTCTAAATCAGCACCACCAACTGTTGCTTCCCAAAAACCTCCAACAGCCCTACTTGCTAACATTGTTCTAAATGCAAAATCAAAATATTCCAAATCCTTAGGGTTTAACAAAGATCTAAATATACTTAAATACTCCTTAGCTATATCAGGCTTACAATATGTAACATATAAACGAACATACATAATAGCAACATCATAATACCTAGGAGAGGTAGCAGAAGCAGATTCACCATCTGTAAGATAAATATCATCTTTAGAAAGAAGAATATTTTTCGGAGTAAAATCATTATTATTTAACCCAACATCTTTCATCTTTTCATAATTATGTACAACATTTAGCAACTCTTCTAAACTCTCTCCACTCTCACTAGCAAAATTCTGAGCTATTTTGAAATATTCCGAAGCCTTCTCACTAATAGAAGTAATATCTTTACCTAATTTTTCTCTCTCTTGGTGATTTTTAAATAAGGGAATATTCTTTATAGAATCAATAGCTATGTTTGTTTTTGCTAATTTTTCTAAAATAGTAGAATCCATATCATCAACAATACTATCCAACAATACCCCCTCTACATACTCATACATTATATATACCAAAGTATCTTCTATATACCCATGCTCGAGAAGTTTGGGAACTTTAAAAGGAAGATCCTTTACTTTAGATACACCTTCACTCCAAGAAATCTCATTAAGAAGTTTTTCATTCAAACCATTGGATGTAGATATTTTTATAAATACCTTTTTGTTAGAAAAAAATCCAATGATATGCAGAAATCTACCTGTCTCATTTACCTCATCTATTTTTACTCCTCTTTTTTCAAAATACTTCCTTATCTTAGCAACATCAACCTTTCCACCTCTAAGCCATGTGTTACCTGATGCTGTTTTAAAATTTTCTTCAATCATAGCTACCTTAATTATACATAATTCCTCAGTTAATCTGTATTTAATATCTCCATAATAGAATA
>CAZPFV010000006.1:27481-30840 GCA_964585985.1 uncultured Candidatus Saccharibacteria bacterium | reverse complement strand
CATCCTCTGTAAAAGGTCCGTCTTGAACAGTGTATTCCCCATCAATATACACTAGATGTTTCTCTCCCTCTCCTGTATATAGTGCAATGTTGTACCAAGAGGTCTTTTTAAGAATAAGGAGGGAATTAAAGATATCTTCTGTTAACCGTGTTGCCTTGTCTCTTGTATGAACATTTTCAATTGTTCTAGTAGAATCTATTACCAAAAGAACTAGCATAGCGCTTGATGCCGAGAAAATCCCTATTGCTAATATCAACTCTGCAAGGCTAAATCCTTTTACCTTTCTCTTCTTATTCTTTGTACCAAACAAGTCCTTCTTCATTAATATATATGGTTATATAGTTAGTTTGATCTGTTAATTTAAAACTACCAAAGTAGTTAGGTCTGAAACTGCCAGGGTTAAAAGATATTTCATTTGCGGATTCATTTAAGGCTACTGCAGTAATATGTATATTAAAAGGGTACTTCTTTATATCAGATGATGTAGCCTCGGAAAAGGAAACTCCATCATAAAGTATATAGCTATTACCTGCTAAAGATATTCCAGAGGGGATATTTTTTAGTCTACTTCTCTGTTGCTGGTAGTAAAGATCTGTAGCAAACTGAGATGCGTAACTTTCAAGCTTTGACTTTTTGCTTTGATTAATACCTACAGGAAAAATCAGGAGAGAGAAAGACATTAAGACTGCTAAGGTTACGGTTATCTCTATGAGAGAGAAGCCTTTTAAATTTTGTTTTTTTGAATAGCTAACCATTTATTGTTCCCATTAGTTGATAAATTGGGAGGAGTATCGTTATACCTAATACACCTATTATTCCTCCAACTAGGATGAGAAGAAGTGGTTCAATGAAGGTGACTATATTATTACTCATTTCGGTCACTTCATCGGAGTAGTACTCATGTAAATACATTAAATTCTCTTCTAAGGTTCCACTCACCTCCCCAACATCAATCATCTTTATATATGAGCTATCAAAGAATTTAGGATATGCAGAAAGAGATAGGGAGAGGTCTTTACCGTCAGCAATGCTGTCACAGACATTGTGAAGTATTCTAGAATATATGAAATTACTGGTGGTTGATGCTGATATTTCTAATGCTTTTGCAAGAGGTATTCCACTTGCAAGTAGTACACTTAATGTTCTTGAGAAGGATGCTAATATATTACTTTTAAATAGTTTTTTAAGTATTGGGAAATTAAGGGATAGCCAACTTGTAAACTTCTTACCAGATTTGGATTTAAGAAATATTACGAGAGCCACTATTAGTACAAGCAGGACAGCACCGATTACTACTGCATTTTCCCTAATGCTTGTAGCAGCACCCATAATGAATTTTGTAGTAGCAGGAACATTTTCGAATACTTCAAAAAGAGACTCAAGTTTAGGGAATATGAAAAAGATCATTCCAATGAACATACCGACTGTCATAACAACGATTATTAAGGGATATATTACTGCCCCTTTTAATTTCTTTTTTAATTCCCACTCTTTCTTTATTGATTCTGCAATAAACATTAGGTTATTTTCTAATGAGCCACCCATTTCACCTGCTTCTACGACTGCAGCGACAGTTTCAGGAAATACTTTTGGAAATAGTCTCATAGATTCGGCTAGGGTAGAGCCTTTATCAATTTCTTCTGATACATATTCATATACATTATTTAAATTTTCATCACTGGATTGTCCTGAGATTGTTTTAACTGCTTCTGAGAGAGGGATGCTTGCTTTAAGTAATGCCGCAAATGACTTTATTGATATTAAAAGATTTGAAGTTGAGACAGTAACTTTACTTAGTTTTTTGTAATACTTTTCTCTTTCTTGTTCTTTGCTTATTTTTTTCTTTTTGCTCATTCTTTTAATGCGATTACCCTTGCTAATTCTTTAATATCAATATCTCCGTTTTTAAGTTTTTTTACTCCATCTTCTATCATTAGTCTGAAATTTTCTTTTTTTGCTACTGCCAATATGTCATCAGAGTTAGGGTTTTTAATTATAACATCTCTTACCTCTTTACTCATTGTAAGTATTTCGTAAATACCTATTCTTCCAGAGTATCCTGTATTGTTACATTCTTTACATCCTACAGCTCTATACATTTTTGGTATGTTTGCAAGATGTTTTTGTATGTCAGGTCTTAGTTTAAGGAGTTCTTTATGTGCAGCGTTTCTGCTTGGGGAGTATTGTTCTTTGCAGTTGTTACAGAGTTTTCTTGCTAATCTTTGTGCAATTACGATATTTATTGTACTTGCTACTAAGAATGGTTCTATTCCCATGTCTATTAATCTTGGGATTGTACTTACTGCATCGTTTGCGTGTACTGTTGAGAGTACGAGGTGTCCTGTTAAGGCAGAGTTTACCGTTATTCTTGCGGTTTCCCTGTCTCTAATTTCTCCTACCATTATTATATTAGGGTCTTGTCGTAGTACTGATCTTAGTCCGTTAGCGAATGTTAAATCTCCTTTGGGATTAATTTGTATGTGGTTTACTCCTTCAATACTGTACTCTACGGGATCCTCAATGGTTGTAATGTTTGCTTCTCTTGTATTTAATATTTTAAGGATTGAGTAGAGTGTAGTAGTTTTTCCACTTCCTGTTGGTCCTGTTACTAGGAATAGGCCGTAAGGTTGTCGGTATGCTTTTTCTAATTTAATGAGGTCTTCTTCTTCGAAGCCTAGGCCTGATAGGTCATATGCTCTGTTTGCTTGAGAGAGTAGTCTGATTACTACTTTTTCTCCGTGTGTTACTGGTAGTATTGAGATTCTGGCATCTACTGAGTAGTAATCTTTTTCTTTATGTTGCGGGTTAGAGTATTTCTTTATTAACTGACTTATAGCACTTCCCTCTTTTTTGTCATCATCATCTTCTTTCTTGGGTTCCTCTTCTTTCTTAGGTTCTTCTTTTTTAATTTCCTTTTTTCCTTTCTTCCCTTTTTCCTCTGTTTCTTTCTTACCTTTCTTCTTTCCTTCCTCTTCTTCTTTCTCTTCAGGTTCTTCCTCTTCCTCTATAGGGTCTACTGCCTCCTTCTTTATATTAAAGAGTATTTTACCGTCTTGTGGGGCGAAGTGGATGTCTGTTCTGAGTTTGGATCTTACTTTGATGATAAAGAGTAGGCCGTCTCTTACTTCGGGACCTATTGGTATTATATCCCTTAAGACTCCGTCTACTCTGTATCTTACTAGGAGGTTGTTTCCTTCTTTTGATTCAATGTGAATATCAGACGCTTTCTTCCTTAGTGCGTCTAGTATTAGTATGTCTAAAAAACTGGAGACATTTATCTTTTTTTTCGCTACGTCATCGGCGAGTTTTAAAAGTTCTACCATGGCAGTATGGATAGTTTAAGTCTATCTGATATTCAC
>CAZPFV010000006.1:0-27381 GCA_964585985.1 uncultured Candidatus Saccharibacteria bacterium | reverse complement strand
TTCACATCTGCACTTCTCTGTGCATTTCGTGTGTCTCTGAAGTTCTTCCCTGGGTTTATAGCAACGATTGTAATAGTAGCTAAGATGACGATCAATGCTACTACTACTAGGATCTCTATAAGGGAGAAGCCCTCATACTTTCTTTCCTTCATAAAAGTAAATATTAATTAATTTAGATATATATCAAATATACAATTGTGAAGTTAAGCTGTCAATTCCTATATTTCTAAAAAACAGCACTTAAATATCTACCACCTCTTGCTCACATACATTATCAGTACAAATAGCCTCTCCTGTATGACAAAAACAGCTATTACAACCATCTGCAGAATCAAAAACCTCTTTATCTTCATACGCCCACCCATTGTACTCACACCTAGGAGCTTCCTTCTCGGAAATAGAGTTTGATGTATAGAATATGTAGCTAACTAAACCAATCACTACCGTTCCTAATGTAATTGAAAGACTAATTGCAAAGTTTTTACCCTTATTATCATCCATATATTTAAGTATATATTAACACATTAATGTCTTCCAGAAAGAAGAGTTATGAAATTACTTAAACTCTCAAAAACATGAACCCTGGATAAATAGAGTCTTTTAGAAAAATAATGATCTATTGATTTCCCACAACTTACTCCAAGTAGATACCCCGCCTGAGAAACATGAGAGAAAGCCTCTCTATCTGCTACGCACCCAGGGTAACAAATAGTGATAACATCTTGCCCTGTTGCACTCCTAAGGGAGTTTCTGCTTCCTGCAATCTCTGAGTTTAGTTTCTTTGGATTATTCTCCTTGGCTAGATTAATATGTGTTGCTGAGTGAGACTCAATTATCATTCCAGCTTTTGCCATTGTTCTCAATTGATCGTAGGTAATTGCAGTTTTGTGTGATGGAATATAGTAGATACCTACCAATCCATACTTTTGAAGTAGTGGGAAAGCTTTAGCATACTGGCTTGCGCTACCATCATCAAGAGTTATCATAACACTCTTCTGTTTAGGATTTTCTCCTTCTGACAAAAGGGTATAGAACTCCTGAGAGGTAAGACTTTTGTAATTCTTTTTTACTAGATATGCTAGCTGTTCTTCAAACTTCTCTGGAGATACATACAAGCCTGCTACGAAGTCAGAGCTTCCACTTGGAGCTGGTTTAATCTGATGATACATGAGTATTGGTACTCTTACAGAATCTTTTGCTTGTTCAGCTGGAGTAACATCATAATCTATATTAAAATTGTTGTCATCAACAGGAAAGTCTTTTGAAAGAGCAGCAGGGTAGAGCAACGAGGTACCATCTATTACAGAGATTTTCCAGTATATTTCTCCTTCCTCATACTCTGCTGTATTTGAAATCATATTTGGTATGATCCCCAGTAATCTTCCCCTTGTGTTTACATCATTTCTGTTTTGAGAATATATTAATAGGTCATTGAGAAAGTCTTGTAATGATGATATGTCGATATCCTTAGATACAGAGCTTAATATCCTAACTTTATATATTGCATCGTTGAGCTGTTCGGGTGATATATCTAAATTAAAGTTGAGTGTACTAAGATCTCTTGAGATATTAGTACTGTCTTGGGCATACTTCATATTATTCATTTCTAACCAAAGATATTTTTGAAAAGGGTTTTCGAAAACAGGTGGCTTTTTACTCATTACATTGCGAAGTTGGATAGGGGGAACAGTGAGTTGTGATATATGTTCATCTAGTTTTGTATCAATGTATGTTTGGATATATTGATTGGGTATTAGTATGGGGATTTCATTTTCAATTAGTTGCTCATACGCATCTTTAATACTTGTATGAGTAGTTTTACTTTCGGTTTCTCCATAGAGTAGGAGAGACATTTTCTGATGTTGTGTAAAAGATATTTGTAGTGTACTGATTAGGTGGTCGTAGTCGTCGGGGAATTTTTTTAGGTCCTTATCAAGAGTAATCTTGGAAATTTCATAACGGGGTTTTTCGATATTTTGGATTTTGACAGAGTTATTTTTCTTGTAGGGTTGTCTGTTTGAAAAGGGTGGGATTGATTGGAAGAATATGTAGAGGATGAAGAGTGTTAGTATTGGGGAAATGAAAGAGAGAATTGATATTTTGTATCTTTTTTCATTAGATATGAATGAGGATATTCTCATATATCAATTATATTTCTTTTCCTAAGAAAAGAATAGGAAGAAACGGAGAGGGAGGGATTCGAACCCTCGGTAGACTTTAAAGGTCTACGACTCGTTAGCAGTGAGTTCCTTTCGGCCTCTCAGGCACCTCTCCATATCTAGTGGTAATTATACTTTATTCAATTAATATATGCTAGAAGTATTGTTTTCAGTTACTGCAATCTAAAAGATATTGACTCTTTTTGGTTAAGTTATGCCAACTATTTAAACCTATTTGTAATACCTCCTCTGTTAGATATATGTTAAAATCATCATATGTACCTAGGAGCACATGTATCAAGCGCAGGTGGCGTAGAAAATTCAATAAAGCAAGGAGATGAGTATGGAGTGAATAGTATTCAGATAATGCCAACTGCCCCTATGAGATGGGCAACTAAAAGTATCCCTCAAGAGAGTATAGAAAAGTTTGTAGAGGCATTAAAGGTATCTTCAGTAAAGAAGATTCTGTTACACGGTATATATCTTACTAATTTGGCTAGAAGTGATAAGCAGCTATTTCATCTTGGCAAAATGGGCTTAGTTGTATACCTAGACTTTGCGAATAGGGTGGATGAATTAATTAAAAAAAATGATTTAGACGCTGAGATATTAGGAGTATGCTTCCATCCAGGATCTCAAAAAGAATTAAACTATGAAGAGAGCTTGGAGAGAGTCTCATACGGTATGGATTGGGTGTTAGATGAGGTAGGAGGAACTCAGTGGCTCCTTATCGAAACAACCGCAGGAACGGGATCTAATTTAGGGAGAAGTTTTACAGAATTAAAAAATATTCGTGATGGATGTAAAGGTAAGGACAGGGTTGGGTATGTCTTAGATACACAACATACATATGCAGCAGGGTATGATTGGGTGAATAATATTGACAGTGTTGTGCAGGAGGTTGGGGATACTTTGAGTTTCCAAAGAGTTAAAGCTATTCATATTAATGACTCTATGGCTGACCTTGGGAGCAACAAAGATAGGCATGCAAATTTAGGTAAAGGGAAGATAGGGGAGGATGGAATGATTAATGTTTTACATAGGGAGGAGTTTAAAAATATACCTTTCATATTAGAGACCCCTGGACTAAAGAGCTCTTCTACGGCGAGAGAGGAGATATCTCAATTAAAAAGATTTGCGAAATGAATATAAATTTGAATGAGAAGCAGAAACAGGCTGTTGAACACAAAAGTGGTGCCCTGTTGATAATTGCAGGTGCAGGCACAGGTAAGACTGCAGTAATTACACAGAGAGTAGCACATATCATTAATAGTGGATGGGCAAAGCCAAGTGAGGTTTTGGCTTTAACTTTTACAGACAAAGCTGCTCAGGAGATGCTTGATAGGGTAGATGAAAGTATGCCTCTGGGTTATGGAGAGATATGGATCTCAACATTTCACTCCTTCTGTGATCGAATACTTAGGCAGGAGGGATACAATATTGGTATAGATTCTAATTATGCAATGATGTCTAGTGCAGAGTCATATATCTTTTTAAGAAAGCATCTGTTTGATCTCTCTTTGAAAAAATTTAGGCCGTATGGAAACCCAACCAAATTTATAGATGATTTACTCTCCCATTTCTCTAGATTACAAGATGAGGACGTTTCCCCTGCTGAATATATAGAGTATGCAAAATCTCTTTCACAAAAAGATGATATACAGAAGGAGGAGTATGAGGATACTTTAGAGTTAGCAACGGTATATCAAGAGTTTACGGATTTAAAGATACAGAATTCAAAAATTGATTTTGGAGATTTGATACTTTTAACAATAGAGTTGTTTAGGAAAAAACCGAATGTACTTAAGAGGTATCAGGAGAAATTTAAATATATATTAGTAGATGAATTTCAAGATACTAACTATACACAAAGTGTCCTTGTACATATTTTAGGTGGTTTAGATCCAAAGATAGATATGTCTAAAGTAGGGGAGGTTAATCCAAACTTAACGGTAGTGGGTGATGATGATCAAGCTATTTATAAATTTAGGGGTGCTGCTATCTCTAATATTTTACAATTTAAGGAGTACTATCCTAAAGCTAAAGAGGTGGTACTTACCGAAAATTACAGATCTAACCAGAAGATACTAGATAGTGCATATACTTTAATAAAGAATAATAATCCATACAGGTTAGAGATTGCCCAAAAAATAGATAAGAGATTAATTGCAAAGGGTTCTTTCCCTGCAGATGATGATATTGTTAATTTAATAACTGCAAATAATGAGGATGCTGAATCTGAGTGGATTGCTAAAGAGATATTGGCATTAACTGGTCATGGAGAAGATAGTGTGGTTGCAGGTGTCCAAAAGTTTGATGATAGGGGCCAATCTGCCTTTGTAGAGTTGATACCAGATAGGAAGTACAAATTTGCAGATATAGCAATCTTAGTTAGAGCCAACTCTCACGCTGAAAGTATTGTGCAAAATTTAAGATATTTTGGAATACCTTACAAATTGGGAGGCTCTCGAGGATTGTACTCTAGAGAGGAGATTAAAGTCCTTATCGCTTTTTTGAGATCACTTGTTGATTATAAAAATGAAATATTTTTCTACCGAGTACTTAGTATGCCTCAATGGAGTCTTTCTACTAAAGAGTTTATGGAGATAAATAGGGTAGCAAGAGAGGATAAAATTTCGGTTTTAGAGGAACTAGAAGGGATATTTGGAGTAAATAGCGAAAATGGAGAGATTTCTTTTACGATAAGTAACTTAGGAGAGAAGATCTTCTCAGAAGAGAGCAGAAAAGGTGTTGAGAAACTCCTTACCATATTAAATAAATGTAACAATATGATTAGGGAAAACAAATCGGTTGGGGAGATTCTTCTGTATTTTGTACAGGAGAGTGGATATTTAGAAGAGTTGATAAAGGAGAAAGATAGTTTAGCTGAGTTTAAAAGTAATAATTTGGCAAAATACTTTACTACTATACATGAGTACGAAAAAGTTAATCCCGAATCCAATATCTATGAGTATGTTGATTTCTTAAATTACAGTATAGAGGTTGGAGATTCTCCCTTAGTCGATCAGAGTGATTTTGGGGATTTTGATGCTGTAAATATACTTACAGTTCATAGTGCGAAGGGATTAGAGTTCCCTGCTGTTTTTATGATTAATCTCGTTTCAGATAGGTTCCCTTCTCAAAATAGGAAAGATACTATCCCACTCCCTCACGCCTTAATTAAAGAGTCCCTCTCTGGTTTAGATGAGAGGGAGGAGCATCTTCAGGAAGAGAGGAGGCTGTTCTATGTTGGAGCTACTCGAGCTAAGGAGAAACTCTTTTTGACCGCAGCTAACTATTACGGCAATGCCAAAAGAAAGAAGAAAAATAGTATATTCTTAAATGAGATATTAGATAGGGATATTACTGAGGAGTTTAATAACCCAATGATAATTAAATCAGAAGAGGAGATAACGATGTACACACCATCAAGCAAAAATATGCTACCAGAAGATATTAAAATAGAAACGGGTAATAGAGTAAGCTATTCGCAAATAAATACATACGAATACTGTCCTAAAAAATATGAATACTCGTATGTATTTAAAATCCCAACACTCCCACACTCATCTCTTTCTTTCGGTTCTACTGTTCATAACACACTGAGAGATTTTTACACTCTTCTTCAAAGATACAAAGAGGGGTTGGGTATAACAGAGGCCCCTACGCAAGAGGATTTACTTTCTTTTTATGAAAAGAATTGGATAGGAAGGGGGTATGAGAGTAAAAAACATGAGGAAAGTAGAAAGGTAAGTGGAGAGAAGTCCATGAAAGATTTCTATCGTAAATGCTTTGACCTTAATCAGAGTCCGTATCGTCTTGAGCAATCATTTACGGTACATCTACCAGAGAGTACATTTGTAGGAAAGATAGATAGGATGGATCTTGTCGAGGGGGGGCAGACCCCTGTTGTAGAAATCATTGATTACAAAACAGGAAGAATAAAGGATGAATCGGAGATTAAGAAGGATTTACAACTTCCTTTGTACTGTATATTTGCAGAGCAGAGTTTAGGAGTGAAAGTATCCAAAGCAAAGTATATTTTTGTAGAAGAGGGCGAAACTATTGAAGTAGATATCTCTTTGGAAAGGAGAGAGAAGGCAAAAGGGAATATTTATGAGATAATTGAGAAGATTAAGGCTAGGGAATTTATGGCGACAGCAAGTGCTTTTAAGTGTAAATACTGTGACTTTAAGTCAATATGTGAGGATGCTATCTTGTAATTTGTTTAATATTTTGGAAAACTCTTGTATAATTGCAAGTACTTATGATAAACACACCAAAAATATATGCAGGATCACTGAGTGATCTCATAGGGAGTAGCATAGATGCCATTGAGGGAGGAAGTGATATCGGCGGTATCATTCAAACCATTATTGATTTCGCGATACCTCTTAGTGTTTTTGCGGCAGCCATATTAATGGGCTTTGCTGCATTTAAGATGATTTCTAGTAAGGGAGATCCTGAGAAATTAAAAGATGCTAGAGAACAGATAGGTAATGCTGTAACAGGGTTGATTTTTATTTTAGTATCAGCTGCGGTATTAATTTTACTTGGTAATATTTTATTAACAAATTAATAATGGGAAAAAATATTAGAAAAAGTTGGAATAGGATAATACCGACATCTTTGGGAATAACAATAGGGGGAGTTCATTTTACCTTCCCTGGATACAACGCCAATTTTGAAACGGTAGATGGGATTATAGATTTTGTAACAAATTTATTGAATTGGGTAATCTCTCTTTCTGCAGTAATTGCTGTAGGCTTAATTGTATATTCAGGGATACTATTTATGACTGCGGGGGGAGACCCTGACAAGGCTGGGAAGGCGAGAAAGACCTTAACAGCGGCAATAGTAGGTATGGCTATTGTTTTCATAGCTAGAATGTTAATAGTATTTTTAGTAAAGGCTTTTTTGACATAAATTTATTTTATTAAAAATGAAAAAAAATATTTTATTTATTCCTACCCTCTCTGCACTTCTGCTAAGCTTTACTTCTAAAGCTTTAGCTTTTAATGTTGATGACATTTTGGGTAGACTAGGAGGTACTCCAGGAAATCTAGATGATTTAATAATAAAGGTTCTCAACTGGATGATTGGTTTTGGTGCTGTAATTTGTGTGGTTATGTTGGTTTTCGCAGGTTACTCATATATGACTGCGGGAGGAGATGAGAGTAAGGTAAAGACAGCACAAAAGACATTAACAAATGCCATTATTGGATTAGTAATCTGTTTCATTGCAGTAATGTTAGTCAATTTTGTATTAAATAATTTCTTAGAATAGTGTGAAAAAAGGGCTATGAACAAAAAAACATCTAAACTTATACTTACGGCTACAACACTTTTATCGTTTTCTAGCGTTGCATTTGCTGAACATAAAGCTTCAATGGACTTTGTTGATAGAATATTTGCTAGTTTATTAACAACCCCAGGCAGCTTAGAGGACTTAATAGTTAAAGTTTTGAATTGGTTGATTGGTGCCTCTGCAGTCTTATGTGTAGTAATGTTGATAGTTGCAGGTTTTCTTTACATGACCTCTGGTGGTAATGAAGATAAGACTCAAAAGGCTACTAAGACGTTAACAAATGCAATTATAGGATTAGTCATTTGCCTTGTTGCAGTATTATTGGTAAATTTTGTTTTACAGAATTTCTTAGGACAGAAGTAGTAATTATTTCTAAAAACTGTATATAATAAGTTAGTTAAATTAAATTATTTATATATTTTTAATTATGAGAAAGAAAATCTCAAAAATAGCATTATCAGGAGCCACACTTTTATCATTGGCTACAACAGTGTCTGCTGATGTTATGGATCCAGGGACTTGGCTTACTAGTATAACCACAACTGCTGGTGATGCAGATGCTTTAATAATAAAGATTCTTAACTGGATGATTGGGTTAGGTGCTGTAATTTGTGTGGTTATGTTGGTTTTTGCAGGTTACTCATATATGACTGCAGGGGGAGATGAGGGTAAAGTAGGTAAAGCAAGTAAAACTTTAACAAATGCAATTATTGGATTAGTAATCTGTTTCATTGCAGTAATGTTGGTTAACTTTGTATTGAAGAATTTCTTAGGTCAAGGTGCCTAGGTAACTCGATTCTTTAAATAAATAATGGAGATACAGATTCCTAATGTTGTAGGGGTTGAAAATATGAGCTTCGTTTATATTGTAGTCAACTTGATTAATTGGGTAATTAATTTCTTTGCGGTGGTATCTGTCATTATGGTTGTTACATTTGGCTACCTCCTTATGTTTACAGGGGGAGATGAGGAAAAAACTAAAAAGGCTTCTGAATCACTTCTTTTGGCAATTTTAGGAATGGTACTAGTATTTATTACGCCACTTGTTATACAATTCATTATAGATAAATTTCTAGCAGCAGAAATATGATAGATAAAATATTTGTTACAATTATGCGCTCTATTTCCTCCTCTGCGATTGCACAATCTTGGCCGCCTCCAATATATGGGCCTCCGCGAGAGTCATCTTTAAATGCTCCAGATGATCCTCCGCGATTGATAGAGTTAGTTGAAAAAATTGAGCCCCTTGTTGAGATGATACTTCCAATTGGAGCACTGCTTGCTGTTGGAATGTTGGTATATGGAGGCTACCTGTGGATGAGCTCTGGTGGGGAGCCAGACAAAATACAGAAAGCACAAGGCACTTTAACTTGGTCAGCGCTAGGTTTAGTATTTCTTTTCTTGATTAGAATGCTTCTTAATTTCCTTGTTGATATGGTTACAGGCTAGTAAAAACATAAAGGCTTTACCCACTCTTAAGAAATGATATAATTGAGCAATGCCTCGAATTAATACTGCTCTAAAATTCATAATTCCTCTTTTTCTGATATTTACTATATCTTTTTTTCTCTTTAATATTTCTACCCCCATATACTCTCAAAGTGCTGGAGAGCTAGAAGAAATTATTAACAAAAAAGAGGAGGAGTTAAGTAAGCAGAAAACATATCTCTCTGAAATTGAAAAAAGGATTAAAGATATAAGTGGGAGCAATTACTCACTTACAGAGCAGGTCAATTTACTAAACGCCGAGATTACCAAATTACAAAAAGAAATAGATAGTAGAAATGCACAGATAGAGGAGAAGTTGAAAAGCATAGAAGAGAAACAGAAACTTCTTGCTCAGAAGAAAGATTCGTTAGACTTAGTTTCAACACAGCTATATATGAAAAGCAGATACAATGAGGGACAATTTTTTTTCTCCCATTCAAACCTAAGTCAGTTTTTACAGACGCTTTTTGTTAAGAAGAGTGCTATTAATATTCTTAAAGAAGATATAGAAAAAATTACAGGAGAATTTGCGAATCTGATTGAATTAAAGAGTTTGTTGGAGAAAGAGAAAGAGGATTTGGATATTCAAAAAAAAGATTTAGATGCATCTTTTGCCCTTGTTCAGGCTGAAAAAAATAGGGTTCAGGGTGAGTTAAATGCACAGATTGCAGAGAAAGGTAAGGTGAAAAGAAATATTAACGGCCTATCTACAGAGCTATCAGACCTTCAATACCAGCTCCTTCTTGTTAGGCAGGGTGGAACATATGTTAATCCAGACAGTGTCCCCTCTGGAGGAGAGTACATTACCATGTTGCCAGGATTTCTTGCATCTGCACCGAGTGGCTCATTTGGTGTGTTCTCAATAGGGGCGTATACACATAGAAACGGTATGAGTCAGTGGGGTGCTAGGGCAAGAGCTAATGCAGGTCAGTCATATACCGAGATACTTCAAGCCTACTACCCTGACAAGGTATTTAGAACAGGTACAGTTGTGATAGGGGGTGCTAATCAAAACATTATGGAAAACATCTCTACTACTACATACGGGACTTTGAATTTTGAAGATGACTACTTACTGAGACTAAATGAGGTGCCTGAGTCTTGGCCAATGGAGGTCCTTAAAGCTCAGGCGATAGCGGCAAGGACATACGCAATCAACTATACTAACAACGGATCCAAATCTATTTGTACAAGTGAATCCTGTCAAGTTGTCGGTACGACAAAGAAAACGGGAAGATGGAAGGAGGCTGTTAAAGCAACTAAAGGAGTCATACTTACCTCCTCTTCAGGTAAGCCATTCTCTACGCAGTACGCTGCTGTTCATGGAGGGTGGAGTAGAACATCTGGGTGGGATACAACAGACAAGACGGGTAATGGAGATTGGATGAGTAGGGCATGGGATAGTATCTCTGGAGTCTCTTGGTTTTACAAGATTTGGTACAGAGGCCAGCCGGGTAATTGGTACTCAGATACTGCCTCTACCTGCTCTAGAAAGCCGTGGATGAGCCAAGCCGAAATGGCTGATATCCTAAATGTATACCAAATATGGAAAGCCAAAAACAAAAATGATTCGAAAATTTTACCAATAGCTGATGCTTGCCACTCAAATACAGGGCAGTATACTCATAGTCAGGCCTATGCTTTAGCTGCAAAACCAGTTAAGAAAATTAATTCAGTGATTGTTTCTAACAGTAATGGGTCGACAAACAGTGTGACATTCAATACTAATTCGGGAATAATTACTATGACAGGAATGGAATTTAAAACAATATTCAATCTTCGTGCACCTGGCCGTTTAAGAATACCTCAAGGCTCTGGTGGTGATGCTTTTGTGCACATCAATATTCATATGAAGTAAAATACTACTCATTTCTACATTTTTGTGATATTCTTAATAAGTATGAGTGAGCAAAAAAGAGAGGTGCCCCAAAAATTCAAAAAAGTGGATAGCTCCTTTGTAAATAGGTTGTATAATACTGCAAGGGGAGGGGCTTTTACAAAGTTTTCTCTGTTTCCTCAAAAGATGCATTTTTATAGTAAAGATCCAGGCGAAGAAGTGGTATTAGTTGCAAGAACACACTGGATAGCATATGTACCGCAATTGTTTGTAGCCTTCCTGTTTCTATTTCTACCTTTAATATTTACTTTGCTATCTTCTACTATTAAAGCTTCAATCCCCACCCCCTTCTATGTCACTCTCTTTATTCTAGGGGGATTACTTGCTTTAAACATTTTAGTTACCACTATCGTAAGTTGGTACTACTCTGTATTGGTAATTACTGACTTAAGAATTGTAGTGGTAGAACTTCGTAATGCATTTTTCCATTCATATTCAGAGGCTAGATTAGAAAAAATCGAAGATGTGACCCATTCCAATATTGGAATAATTGGTAATATATTTGATGTTGGGAATTTAGATATTGATACTGCAGGGCATGAGATTGATTTTAGGATAAAGTTTCTTCCGAAGCCAAGAGAGTTGCAAGATGCAATTAGTGACTTAGCTGAAATGAAAAAGAAAGGAAAAATATAATGGAATTAGACATTTTAAATAAAGTAACAACCTTAAATTTAGCCCAATCTGTAGATATTTTTGGGGTAATGAGGATACCCATAATTTTGTTAATAGCAGGAATCTTTTTCTACTCATTGATGCTTTCTTCCAAGATTAAAATATTAAGAGACACAATTGAGCTAGAAGGTAGTGGTAGAGTGAGAACTCTAGTAACTCTAAATCTTTTACTCACACTGTTCATTGCCATACTGGGAATAATAATTGTAATACGATAATAGAAATGCCCATTACTGCTTCTAAGTATATAAAAAATTCTGAATTAAAGACCTCATATATATCACTTTTTAATTATAAAAGTGAATCTAGGGGGCAGGCCTCCTTAGAAACGGATATGTACGGTCTACTATTCGTCTCTAGTGAAATAGCGATACCAGGAGAGAAGATATTGAAATTTGCATGGGATGGCATTATTGATGGTTTTGAATATTCAAAAACGGACTCAGTGAACGAATCTCTTAAATTAGGGTTAGAAGAGGCTACTAGGAGAGTAAAACAATTAATTACAAATGATAAGGAGATTGGTAAGCACGGTGTAAATATCAACTTCACAATATTTGCTTCAAATAATGGGGCGGTATATATAGGGCTGTTAGGAGAGAGTGATATCTTTGTATACAAAGAGGGAAGATTAGTCGACATTTACGAAATGTTAGCCTCTAAGAAAGCTAAAACAGCAGCAGTTGCAATAGGGGAAGATGATTTAATCTTTTCATCTACAGAGGGGTACCTAAAAGAGAATATGCAAAAATTAATTGCAGCAAAAGGAGTACAAGAAATCTCTTTGGTACTTGAAGAACTGGGGGAAGGGCTAGGAGACGACTCTGGAATAGTAGTGTTTTCTAAGGTTTCAGAGAAAGAGGTTGAAAAGAAAGTAAAGGAAGTCGCAAAAATAGATAAGATAAAGAGCAGAAAAGAAGTATCTCAGCCAACGGATTCCGACTATATTCCTATCTCGAAAACAAATAAAAAGATATTTAAAGGTACTACTCAAGATAGAGATTTGAAAGAGTTCCTGTCATCCTTTTTTAAGAAATTTGCTTTCCTGAAAGTTTGGGCGGGTAAAGTCTCGGTTAAGATTTCTCCCTTACTAAGTAATATGTCTTCAAAAGTGTCTTCTACATTTCAAAAAATTGGAGAGAAAATAAAGGGATTAGTTACTAATAGCGTAGGTAAAAAAAGATGGTTTAAAAAATTTAGTGCAGGAGTAACACAGAGTAATCTAGGGAAAAGACCATCGAAGTTTAAAGAGTTCAAAATAGATGGTTACAAAGAGAAAGATTTGAGAACAAAAAGAATTAAACAGTTCCTCTTTATCCTTCTAGGAGTTGCTTTAGTAGTTGGAGGTGTCATATTTACAATAGATCAAAAAGAAGCAAGAGAGAGAAGCAGGGAGGCAAACTCAATTTTTGATGAAGTTAGTAAGTTGGTAAATGAAGCAAACTCTAATTTAGGTACTGATAGGGAGAGTGTTGAGATGGCTCTTTTTAAAGCTAGTGAAAGGCTGGGAAAGATACCTGCAGAATTAAAGGAAAGTGATAGTAAAACGTTAGAAAATTTGAATGCTCAGGTATTGGGGATTCAAGATTCGTTGTACAAAAGAAGTAGGCTCTCTGATTCTAATATTGAGAAATATTATAATACCTACACTTTTAATCATGACTCAACCCCAGAAGATATAGGTATTTTTAGAGATAGTAATGGAAGAGAGTTGTTAATAGTTACAGACCCTGGGACCAAGTCGGTATATACAAAATCCTTGTATGACAATAAGGTGGAAGCTCTCTCAGATAGCAATGGGGTAGTAAGTAAGCCGTATAAAGTATATGTTAGGTCAGACAGCATCTTTGTCTATGATCAAGATAATGGAATTTTAAAATCAACCTATTCAAATGGTACTTTCCAACCTTTTGTAAAATTAAGTGGTTTGAGTATAGAGAGTATGAAAGCTAACGGTGTAGTTGAATTTGCCGTTATTACACCGTATGAGAATGCATATATTTTGGATAGGGAGAAAGAGGCTCTTCTGAGGTCTATTAATTTTGAGGGAGGATACTCCTTGGTTTCAGAGTATTTAAGTAAGGAAGAGTATAAAAAAGCAAATGATGTATTTGCAGATGATTTGAGTATATATATAACGGCAGAAGGAGAAAATGGTATTTACAGATATATAAATAAGGGTAGTGGAATGGGGGAGTCGCCAATATCAATATCTGGTATTGATACACCAGTAGAGAATGCTTTATGTGGATTTACTTTCGACAGTCTTAACAAAGGCTTCTATATCTTTGATTCTGGAAAGAAGAGGCTGCTGAAATTTGAAAAGCCAATGGAATCTGGAGAGAAAAGACACCCAAATGAGTTGTTACTTCTTAATCAATATGTATATGAGGAAGATGTATGGAATAATGTAAAGGATATTGTCGTTGATTACGATGAAAAATACCTATACATGCTTGATGATACAACAATATGGAAAGTAAGGCTGTAATGGTATAATTGAGCATGGAAATAATAAATAAAAAAGCTTTTCATAATTATCAAATATTAGAGAGATTAGAGACAGGCATGGTACTGATGGGCTCTGAGGTTAAATCCCTAAGGATGGGTAGGTGTAATTTAAGGGATTCTTTTGTAAAAATCTTAAATGGGGAGTTATGGTTGATAAATACTGATATACCTAAATACAAATATGATGGTAGTCAGGAGTATGACTCTAGGAGGACTCGAAAAGTATTGATTAAAAAGAAAGAGTTGATATACTTGCAGAGTAAAATGAAACAAGGGAACCTGACTTTAATTCCCTTGAAAATATACCAAAGAGGAGGGAAATTTAAGCTTGAAATAGGGTTAGCAAAAGGAAAGAAGATACATGAAAAGAAATTAGAGCAGAAAGAAAGGGATTTAAACAGGGAGTTACTTGTAGAAAAGAGAAAGTACATGATATAATGTTATAGGACATGTCAATAGAACAGAAACAAGAACAATTTACAGGAGGAATAGAAACAGGGGTTAATCCAGTTGAAGCTCCTAATTTAACAACAAATATCTCTACAGAAACAGTTGTAGAGCCCTTACCTCCTGCACACTCTCCACAACCTTCCACTATAATCATTGGAGAGGAATTCAAACAGAATCAGAAACCTGTCGTACAGGAAGAGGATAGTGTCGATACCGATGGTGATACATTCAGAAAAATCTTTCAAGAGAAAAAGTTTGGAGAAGAGCCCTCTGTTTTGTAAATAGATACTCGATTAGAAATTTCATATATGGTATTCTTGTAAGTATATACAGATAACTGTCCATTTTTTATGAATGAATATTTGTTTACACAAATAGGTCCAATGCCAGAAAATATTGTAATAGGGGATCAGGTGGAATACCCGAAAGATTCATACGGCGAAACTACGAATTCAAGCTTTTCCGCTCCATGGGGGTGGATAATTTTTGCTGTAATAATACTTGCCGGAGGAGTTTTAGGATTTTTAGCAATAAAGGAGAGATTGAAAAGAAAAGATAGGAATGAGAAGGCGAAGGAGTGGAGTATGTTTGAGGTTAGAGTCCCAAGAGGAAATGAGACTGAAATAGGGGTTGCAGAGAAGATGTTCTCTAATTTGATTGGTATTGGTGGCAAGGGGAAGGGTCTTGCTGAGAAATTTACTGTTAATAATAGTATAAGTTTTGAGATTGTTGCTAAACCAGGAGAGATTAAATTCTATGTGTATACTCCAAAGAAATTTTCTGATCACGTCGAAAAACAGATATTGGGTTCATACCAAGATGCGGAGGTTAAAAGAGTAGATGAGTACAATATATTTGAAGAGAATTCTGAAATTGCATACGCTAAACTTCAACTAGACGAGGAGAATTACTGCCCAATAAAGGTGGTAGAAGATTTTACTGGAGACCCATTTGCAAATATATTAAGTTCCTTGAGTAAAATGTCACACGGAGAGGGTGCAATGGTTCAAATTGTTATATCTCCGACTGGGAGTGAATGGCAAAAATCTGGAGAGGGATTTGTAAAGAAAGTTCAGAATAATAATTCTGATCCTGAAAAGAAAAAAATTAATGTCAGTGATGAAAAGCTTCAGGCGATTAACAAAAAAGTAAGTAAGAATGGGTTTGCTGTAGATATAAGGATTGTAACTGCTGCTAGAGATAGTGAGTTAGCTAGGATGCATTTGGATAATATTGTAGGTGCGTTTGGTCAATACAACAATCCAGGTATTAATAAATTTAAGAAGTTAGATGTTAAGGGTGAGAAAAAAGAAAAGGAATTTATGTATGATGTGGCGTATAGGAGGCCTTCTATCGATTCTAGTAATATTTTAAATGTTGCTGAGTTAGCGGCAATTTACCATTTCCCAAACAAAGATATCACGACTCCAAATATTAATTGGTTATTAGCAAGAGAGATACCTGCTAGTAATGAAATTAGCTCAGATATAGGATCTAAGGACACTGTGTGGGTAGGTAATAATGTATTTAGAGAGAAGGTTAAGGCTATATGCTTCGAAAGGGATGATAGAAGAAGGCATTCATACGTTTTAGGACAAACAGGTACAGGTAAATCTTGGTTAATGGTTAGAATGCTTATCCAAGATATATACAATGGTGACGGGGTATGTTTTGTAGATCCGCACGGTCAAGCTGCTGAGATGATTTTAGAGAGAATCCCCCCAGAGAGGGCAGAGGATGTCATCTATTTTGATGCTGGTGATTTTGAAAGGCCTTTTGGATTGAATATATTAGAGTCGTATAGCGAACAGAATAAGCACCAAATTGTAAATAGCTTCATAGCTCTCCTCGTTCGTCTCTTTGACCCTCATAATCAGGGATATGTTGGCCCTATGATGCAACAGGCAGTTAGAAATTCTATGCTTACTGCAATGAGTGTAAAGGGCTCTACATTGATAGAGGTTGTAAGAATGTTACAGGATGAAAAATGGGTTCAGGAGAAGTGGCTTCCTGTTATTAAAGATGAGCTTGTTCGAAGATATTGGGTGGATCAGGTAGCTAAAACAGATGCTAAAACTAAGTCAGAGAGTTTAGGCTACTTTGTATCTAAATTTGATAAGTTTACAACAAACTTAGCAATTAGAAACATTATTGGGCAATCTCAATCATCATTTGATTTCAGAGAGGTGATGGATCAAGGGAAAATATTAATTGTTAATCTTTCAAAAGGTGCTGTGGGAGATGAGAATATGTCTTTTTTGGGCTTACTTTTAGTACAGAAATTACTTTCAGCAGCGTTGAGTAGAGAGGATATCCCTGAGGAGCAGAGAAAAGATTTCTTCTTTTATGCTGATGAATTCCAAAACTTTGCGACTGATGAGTTTGCTTCAATACTTTCAGAGGCTAGGAAATATAGATTAAACTTAACACTTGCTCATCAGTATATTGGGCAGTTACCAGAGAATATTAAAAGTGCAGTATTTGGTAATGTTGGTACCTTATTTATCACAAGATGCAGTAATGAAGATGCTCAATTCTTGGAGCCACAGTTTGAAACATATGTTAAAGCATCAGATATCATTAACCAAAGTATGGCTCACTACTATGTAAAGATGTTGAACAAGAGTTCGTATCCTAGTCCTTTTTCACTTGATACTAGATATGGACCAAAGTTTGTTAAGGAAACGGGATTTGATATGACAGTGAATAAAGAGGTAAGAGATATCATTATCAAGATGTCTAGACTGAAGTATGGTAGGGATATAAATATTGTAAATATGGATATCAACAAGAGGGCAGATCTAGATAAAAGAGAGGAAGTTGTTACAAACAATCCATCTGGATTTCCTCCAATAGACTTTTAGTCGTGCATATTTCCATAGTTTTTGGTAAAATCATTCTGTTTATGGGAGTATAGCTCAGTCGGTAGAGCGCGGTTCTTATAAAGCCGTGGTCGATGGTTCGATTCCATCTACTCCCATTTCACTTCTCTTTGGATATTGATTATAGATCTTTGAGACTTTTTTCTGCCTCTGGTTTATTATTGTCTACTAGGCCTAAGTATTTCTCTGTAGTAGAGAGTCTCTTATGTCCAACTAGTTTGGATACTGTAACTAAGCTTACACCGTTAGCTAAGTGATGAGCTATGAAGGTATTTCTTAAGTCATTTACCTTTGCATTTTTGATGCCTGCCTTTTCAAATGCCTTATCAATTGTAGTTCTAATATTTCTAACTAATAGAGGTCTACCATTCTTTGTGACATAAAGGGTATCGTCTTCTGTCTCAGGCCTAATATTAATATATTCATCAATAGCTTTTTTTGCAGATTTATTAATAGGTACCTTTCTTGATGGGTGGCTACCAGATGCTTTAATGTAAAGAAAATCTATTCCATCTTTTGATTTTCTTAGATCGTCAATAGAAAGAGATGCTAACTCCCCAATCCTGATACCAGTTTGTAGTAATACTTCAACGATAGAGTATAGTCGTACATCGACTCTACTTACATCTCTTAGTGCCCTGTACTCCATTTCCGAGAGTACTCTTGGAGGTTTGGTTTCGAATTTAGGATGTGCTAATTTCTCTGCGGGGTTATCAGTAATGAAGGAGTTTTCTAAGAGGAATCTGTAAAAGGTTCTAGTACTATTTATTTTTCTAGAAATACTCTTGGGAGTGTAGTTGTTGTCCTGTAGATGTTTCTTATACGCCTCTAAATCAATGATAGAGGTGCTGTCAATTCTAGATACCCCTTTGGAAGAGAAGAAGTTCAGAAGTTGTTCAATATCTTTTGCATACGCGATAATAGTGGCTTCAGACCTGCCTTTTTCTCTTAACTCGTTAGCAAAACTTTCTTGATATTTAGCAAATTGAGGGTTTGAAATTCTTTCCAATTTATTAAAGCATCTAATTTTAAAAAAGACCTAGTATATAAACTATGAGATTATAACACTACTCGTTAAAAAATATCAACAACTAAAATTAGGCTTTACTTTGAATACTTTTTGAGATTTTGATAATATTTTTCTATGGAAAGAAGATTTAATATTAAAAAGAGAGATAGGAGTACTGCTCAAAATAGTGGAATTGAGTTCTCTAAAATTTCAAATCATTGGATTTTTAAAATAGTGACAATCTCACTCTCCGCATTATTCCTTTATGCTGTTACCAATTCAATTATTCTAATGGTTAAAAAGATAGATTTCCTAAAGGAGGCGGAAGGAGAGGTCCAAAATTTACGATTACAGAATTTACATCTCTCTGTAGGGATTATGGATATGTCCACAGATAAGTATCTTGAGAAGGAGGCTAGGGATAGATTAAACTTTGGTGGAGAGGGAGAGGTGGTATTTGTAATACCAAAATCCACACTTGAGTTAGCTACCAAGCAATTAGATCAAATTATCAATCCCGCTACTGTCTCGGTATATGAAAGAGAGAGTAATATATATGAATGGGTAGATTTCGTAATAACGGGAATTTGAAAAAAGAGCAGCCGTAGAGTATAATAAGGCTAGTTATCGCGGGGTAGAGCAGTGGCAGCTCGTCAGGCTCATAACCTGAAGGTCGTTGGTTCGAATCCAACCCCCGCAACCACTCTCACTATTTCCTCTATGCTTATCTTAACTTAGTGTTATACCTTTCTTGTAGTATGAAATATATATGTGCTAGAATTGCCTTGGTATTTTTTAATATTTAAGTATTTAGTGCAAATGCCATTAACAGACCAGCCAGTAAAAGGGATGTATATAAAGGAAGAGAACAGAATTTTCTACTTAGAAGATAGGAAATTGAAAACCCAAGGTAGGCAGGGTGGTCTTGTGATAATGAGATTAAAAGCTTTGGATAATGGGCAGATAATAAGTAAGACTGTTAAGTCTGGAACTAAAGTCGAGTATGTTAATCCAGAAACGAAAGCGGTTCAATATCTTTATAACGATGAGGGATTTGTATATTTTATGAATATGACTACATATGAGACCATTACTATCTCGAAAGAGGTTATTGGATCATACTTGAGTTTTCTGAAAGAGGGAGAAAGTATCCTAATCCTTACATACGAAGGAAAAGTATTAACAATCAAAGAGAACGCATCTGTTGTATTAGAAGTAACTGTTTCGCAAGATGCTGTTAAGGGCAATACTGCGAGCTCTGCGACAAAATTAGTTACAGTAGAGACAGGATACCAGCTACATGTACCTCTCTTCATTAAGGAGGGTGATAAGATTAAGATTAATACTGAAACAGGTGCATATAGCGGTAAAGCTAATTAAGAAGAATTAAATATTTATATTTGATATAATGATTAACCCTTTGGTGGGGTAGCTCAGTTGGTTAGAGCATGGGATTCATAAACCCAAGGTCGGTGGTTCGATTCCACTCCCCACTACCATTTCATTTTTAAGAACATACCGATGAACGAAGAGAACAAAGAAAAAAAGAAGATTGAAACAAACATTATTAGGATTAAACCGAGAAAGAAGCTTTCTCCTATTATTAGTATTGTTATTTTCTTAGTAATGTCATTTTTACTAACAGTAGGCATTAACACTATATTTAATTCCGCTTCTAAGGGGCAGGAGGTACCACTTAGTGAAATTGTTCTGTATATTTCGGAGGGAGAGTATGAGGAGGTGCTTCTTAAAGATGATATGGTTTTAATTACTCAGATAGACGAAATTGATGATACCGAGATAGTTAACAGAAAATACTCTCTTCTTCCAGCAGGTACGGATTTCTATCAAGTTTTAGCAGATGCTGAGATTGATATTAAAACTTTAAAGAATGATTTTTACCAGCCTAAACTAGGTATTACTTTTGGAGATATCATTTCCATTCTTTTTCTTTCTGCAGGTTTGTTTTTAGCATATATGCTGATTAAGAATATGCAAAAATCTGGTGGACAGATAATGGATTTCGGACAGAGTAAGGCGAGATTACTTTTTGGTAAGAAAACAGGGATTGATTTTGCTGATGTTGCTGGTATTGACGAAGTGAAGGATGAACTCACAGAGATAGTAGATTTTTTAAAGAGCCCTAAAAAATATCTAGATATCGGAGCTAGAATTCCAAAAGGTGTGTTACTTGCTGGAGCACCAGGGACGGGTAAGACGCTTTTAGGGAAGGCAGTTGCTGGTGAGGCGGGAGTACCGTTCTTCCACACATCTGGTTCTGAATTTGAGGAGATGCTTGTAGGTGCTGGTGCATCAAGAGTGAGGGATTTGTTTAACAAAGCAAGAAAGGCCGCTCCTGCCATTATTTTCATTGATGAAATTGATGCTGTTGCAAAAAAGAGAGGGACTGTACTTCATTCTGGTGCTGGTGAGCAAACATTGAATCAAATATTAGTAGAAATGGATGGATTAGAGGGTAGAGAGAATGTAATAATACTTGCAGCTACAAATAGGCCAGATGTATTAGATCCTGCAATATTAAGGCCTGGTAGATTTGATAGAACTGTCATTGTACCTATGCCTGACTATCAAGGGAGGAAGGATATAATTAAGGTGCATGCAAAAAACAGAAAGTTTGAAGAAGGAGTAGATTTAGATTTAATTGCTAAAAAGACAATAGGGTATACGGGTGCAGATTTAGAAAACCTTCTAAACGAAGCTGCAATTATGGCTGTTAAGGATGGAAAGAAAAAGATTACACAGGAGGAGCTACTTGAGGCTTACCTTAAAGTGAAGTTAGGAAGAAAGAAAAAAGGAGAGATAGGGGAGGAAGATTTGAAGGTTACCGCTTACCATGAAGCTGGACACGCTATTGTTGCAAAATTTACAAAACATGCAATTCCTGTAGAGCAGGTATCCATTATTCCTAGGGGTATGTCTGGCGGAGTTACTGTATACCTCCCTGACGATGATAAAAAGCATGTATACAAAGATGAGCTTCTAGCAAGTCTTAGGTCTGCAGTTGGAGGCAGAGCCGCAGAAGAGCTCTTTATAGGTAGAATTTCAACGGGTGCTTCTGCAGATATTGATCAAGCAACTTCCGTTGCAAAAGAAATGATTACACAGTACGGTATGTCAGAAAAATTAGGTATGGTTAAATATGGTGATATGGAAGAGACTAAGCACTTAGGCTATGCTTATGGAGGAGGTAAAGATTTTAGTGAGAAATATGCAGAAATGATAGATTCGGAAGTAAAAGGGTTAATAGATTCGGCCTATGCTGATGCTAAAAAGTTGCTCTCGGAAAAAAGGGAATATGTTGATAAATTGGTAGAGATGCTTTTTAAGAATGAAGTTGTTTCCAAAGAAGAGTTCGATGCAATCTTTGTGTAACAAAATAATTGTAGTTAAAAGCATTCTTTTGTAAAATAGAGCAATGATTAAGCAATCTCATAGGGATACATTTCTTGCTATCGATGCAAATGCGATAGTTCACAGGGCGTTTCATGCCTACCCACCAACACTGCAAACACCAGAGGGTATTCAGGTTAATGCTGTCTACGGGTTTTCAGTAATGTTGCTTGAGGCTCTTAAGATATTCGAACCTAAGTATGTTTTGTGCGCGATGGACACACATGCTGCAACATTTAGACATACCATATATTCTGATTACAAAGCTACAAGAAAGCCAACAGATCTCTCTTTGGTAGATCAGTTTCCGCTAGTAGAAGAGGTCCTTAAATCATTTAGTATCCCCGTTATTAAAAAAGAGGGGTACGAAGCGGATGATATTTTAGGGACAGTATCTAAGTATGTATCAGAGGGTGTATGGAGTACTGAAAATATTGACCTATATATTCTCAGTGGAGATAAAGACCTTTTGCAATTAATCAATGAGAAAACATTTATATGTTTGCCTAACGGAAATTTTAAAAATATCATGGTCTATGATAGGGAGAAGACATATGAGAAATTTGGCTACTACCCTGAGCAGGTCATTGATTACAAAGCTTTAGTTGGAGATCCATCGGATAACATCCCTGGTGTAAAAGGGGTAGGGGAGAAAACAGCTTTACAACTACTAGAAAAGTATGGAGGACTAGATGAAATATGCAAAAATATTGAAAATGTCCAAGGTAGGGCACAAACCCTTATTGCCGAAGGAATAGAACAGGCGGAGTTTAGCAGGCAACTTGCCACTATTGAAAGAGATGTAGGCATAGATATTCATCTGACAGATTGTCTTTTAGCAGATTTAGATAGAAGAGCATTAAATCAAACATTTAAGAAATATGCATTTAAATCACTAATGAAGAGATTAGATGAGATTTTAGGTAAAGAGACTCTCTCTACAAGTCAATCTCAGTTAGATATGTTTGTAGAGGCTCAGGAGCAAGTGGAGTGGTCAGATGAAGCAGAGGTAAAACAGTTACTTAGAAGTAGTAAAGAGCTTCGAATAGCATATATAGATTCAACTGAGGCCTTAAATTCAGCCCCCTTTATATTTCTCAGGGGTATTTCGAAAGAGGGCCAAGTAACGGATTTCGTAAGTACTGTCTTTGATATATTTCCGTACATAAAAAATAAAAAAGTTGTCTTTTATAATTTTGAGGAGTTTGTATGTATTTCTGATAATATTTCGCTAGATTCAATCTCTGAATACTTTGATATATTGCTTGCTCAACATCTACTCTATTCAGAGAAAAGAAATGTAACTCTTAAGGATTTAGCTTTTGAATACTCTACAAAAATATTAAATGAAAAAATATCTCCAATGGAAATTACAGCTACGTTGGATACTGTAGAGGATACATACTTTTCTCAACTGAAGAGAATTGATGAATTGGAGCTATACGCATATACAAAAGAGAGGATTGAGAAATTTCTTAAGGTAAGTGAGAAGCATCTTTTAACAACTTTAGCAGAGGTAGAGTTGCCGATATCAGTAATACTCTCGAAAATGGAGAGAAGAGGGCTAAAAATTGATTGGGAGAAGCTCCTTGTTTTGAAAGAGGATCTTTTAGCAGAGGTTAAGAGTGTAGAGAGGGAGATATATAGTATTGTAGGACATGAATTTAATATTAATTCCCCTAAACAACTCTCTGATGTACTGTTTAAAGAGCTTGGTTTACCTAACAAATCGAAGGGTAGTACCAAAGAATCTGTATTAGATAGTATGTTAGGAATGCATCCAATAGTTGAACACCTTTTGTATTTTAGAAAAATTTCTAAAGTACAGAGTACATATATTGAACCTTTGTATCAAAATAGTATAGAAAAGGAAGGTGAACACTCAATTCACACGAATTTTAAGCAAACTGGTACTGCATCTGGCAGATTCTCATCTGTTAATCCAAATTTACAGAATCTACCACTAGAAGGGGTATGGGCAGAAAGGTTGAGAGAGTGTTTTGTGCCAAGAGAGGGGTTTAAATTTTTAGCAATGGATTACTCTCAAATGGAGTTAAGGATTATGGCAGATATTTCTAAAGATAAGCTTCTAGCTCAGGATTTCTTAAATAATTTGGATATTCACTCTGCAACAGCGGCTAGAGTATTGGAGAAAAAAATGGCAACTATTACTCACAAGGAAAGGAGTTTAGGGAAAACGGTAAATTTCGGGATAATATTTGGTCAAACAGCCTTTGGTCTTTCATCTTTACTAGGTATTGATAGAGAGACGGCTGGAAAATATATTGAATCATACTTTGACCATTACAAAGGAGTAGAGGAGTATATGAGGAAGATAGAGTATGAAGCATTCCAAAGAGGATATGTTCAAACAATGTTCGGGATAACTAGGAATATCTCTGGGATAAGGTCTCAAAACAAGAGAGTCCAAGCAGCTTCTGCTAGAGAAGCAATTAATCTACCAATCCAGGGTAGTGAGGCAGATATTATGAAATTAGCAATGAAAGAGATTTATGTTTTGATTGAAAAGGAGTATGAGAACAAGGCACACCTTCTTCTTCAAATTCATGACGAAATTATCTTTGAAGTAGCAGAGGATTTGATAGAGAAGTTTTCTGAGCAAGTAAAAGAGATTATGTTGAATAGGGTTGTGTTGGAGGTTCCTTTGGAGGTACATATTGCATTTGGTAGCTCCTTTGCTGAATTGTAGTCATTAAATTTTAATATACTCAATATGTCAAAAAGCAAAAAGCTAGTATATGTACTATCTACACTACTAACCACAGTAGTAGTTTTCAAGTTGTTTGCAGAAAGAAGAGATAAAGAGTTTGAGGATATTAAAACAGATCTGCTGTCAGTAAAGCCGAAGGGAAGTATAGAGGCAAAAAAGAAAAAAATTTCAAATACAGAGTTGAATACAAGACAGAAAGAGATATTAAAGTTAATAAAAAGAAGGAAGGTAGTTCTACCATCTGACATATATGCGCTACATCCAAATGTATCTACTAGAACGCTGCGAAGAGACATGACAGTGCTTACAGAGCACGGTTCAATTAGGCAGGAAGGTAGTACAAGAGATACTAAATATATTTTAATTGAGAAGTAATATGCGTAAATATCTACAGCTATGTGAGCTATTTGACAGGCTAGGATCTTTACAATCTAGAAATCAGATGTCATTAGAGCTTGCACAGTATTTAAAAGAGTGTGACAGTGAAGAGGTTCAAATTGTGTCATATATGATTCAGGGTAGAGTTGCACCAATGTTTGTTAATTCAGAGTTTAATTACTCTGAGAAGAGTATTGTTAATCTTCTTAGCCAAAAGTATTCATTAGATGTTGGTAGTATGCGTTTACAATCTGGAGATATTGGAGATACACTCTTTGAAATAATTACCATGAGGCCAAATACTTTGGACTCTCTTAGTATTAAAGAGGTATATGAAGGCTTATGGAAAATTGTAAATGTAGTAGGAACAGGATCTGTAACAGTAAAGGATAAGATTATTTTAGAATATTTAGCTAAATTTTCTCCCTTAGAAGCTAAATATTTTGTTAGAACCATATGTGGGCAGTTACGCTTGGGCTTAAGTATGAAATCTCTTCTTGATGCTTTTTCGATTGGTGTGGCTGGGGATAAGAGTATAAAGCCAGAATTAGAAAACGCTTACGGTGTCTGTGCAGATATAGGGTATATTGGTAAAAAATTAGTAGAAGTCCCTAAGGAGAAGATATCGGAGTCAATCTCTTCTATTTCTGCTCAACCAGGCACTCCCATCCTATCTAGGCTTGTTCAAAGAGTAGGGGGCTTTGATGAGCTATTTGAAAGATTTAAAGAAAAGGTGATACTACAGCCTAAATTCGATGGTTTAAGATGTCAAATTCATAAATGGGAAGAGAGCAGTGACAAGGGGGATGAGACAGGTGCTGTCATATGGAAAAAGTTCAAAAAAAATAGTACAAAAGAGACTCAAAATCTGTTTGAGATAAACAATATTTCTAAAATTCAGGTAAAACTTTTTACTAGGAATTTAGAGGATGTTACGGAAATGTTTCCTGAAATTGTTGAAACTGCAAAGAAAATTGAGAAAACCTCTTTTATATTAGATTCAGAAATTGTAGGTTGGGATTATAGAGAGGGGAAAATTCTCTCGTATCAAGAAACCATGCAAAGGAGGAGGAAATATTCTGTACGAAGTAAACAGGAGGATATACCTGTTAAGGCTTTCGCATTCGATCTGCTATACCTAGACTCTCAATCATTGGTAAATATAGACACAAAAGAAAGAATTAAGCTGTTAGACGCTGTATTGGGTAGCACAGTATTAGAGAGTATTGTAGTGGCAGAAAGCAAAAGTCTCTCGAAGCAAGAGGATGTAAAGGGATATTTTGATAAATGTATAGAGGAAGGTTTAGAAGGAGTCATTGTAAAGCAAGAGGAGGGTGGTTATAAACCGGGTGTTAGAAATTACGAATGGATTAAAATCAAAAAAAGCATCAATCAAGAAATGGTTGATACGGTAGATATGGTTGTTGTGGGCTATTATAAAGGTTCGGGTAGGAGAGCTTCTTTGGGTGTAGGCGCTATTTTGGGGGCGATATATAACGAGAAGAGAGATACATTTGATGCGATATGTAAGATTGGTACAGGTATGGGTGATGAACTGCTTAAAGAAATTAATACAAAATTACAAGATATCCAGATTAAGGATATGTCTAAAAATGTTAAAGTTGTCGACAATTTAATACCTGATGTATGGGTATTGCCTAAATATGTTATTACAGTCGATGCTGATGAGATAACTAAGAATATATCAGGCAAAAATGAATCGATAGGGAGAGGCTTTTCTTTAAGATTCCCTAGGTTAGTCGAATTTGATAGGGATAAAGGAGTAGAGGATATAACGACAGCTGCTGAATTGGAGAGTATGTATATAATGCGAAAAAGTGTGTAGAAGACACTTGCATCTGACAATCTTCTGTGCTAGAATCACACCACGAGTTTGGGATAAACGCGAGAAAGGTTTCCTCTTAGAGATTTCTCTAATGAATACAATGTAGATTGTTCTTATATTAATCCCTCTCGGCTCTTTAAAAGTTGAAGAGTGACAGGAAGTCAAAATACATTCGTATATATGACTTTCTAATAAGTGTGTGTGATTTGGGTCACACAATTCATTAAAGTCTAAGTAAATCCAATTTATCGTTGATTGGTCTGTGTTTTTCGAAACACTGTTTAAGTCAAACGTTTTTCAATGAGAGTTTGATCATAGCTCAGGATGAACGTTGGCTGTGTGCCTAAGGTATGCAAGTCGAACGGTCCTATTCTGAATTTTTGAAACTTCGGTTGATAATTTTCTATTTAGGATAGTGGCAAACGGGTGAGGAATATATAGATAACTTGCCTTGAAGTCGGAAATAGCTCGCCGAAAGACGGGATAATATCCGATGGTCTCTAATCACTTCGTGTGTTTTAGAGTAAAGTTTTTCGCTTCAAGAGAGGTCTGTATCCTATCAGCTAGTTGGTGAGGTAATAGCTCACCAAGGCTAAGACGGGTAGCTGGTGTGAGAGCACGGTCAGCCACCGCGGA